>NZ_JBWKES010000011.1:32419-226844 GCF_056435325.1 Streptomyces sp. NPDC043952 | reverse complement strand
ATCTGGCGTTGACTTTTGGCACGCTGTTGAGTTCTCAAGGAACGGTCGCTTCCTTCGTACTCACCCTCTCGGGCTTTCCTCCGGGCTTCCCTTCGTGTTTCCGACTCTATCAGATCTTCGCGATCCGATTTCCTCGGTGCCTTCCGGTTCCCGCTCTCGCGTTTCCCTTTCCGGCGGTTCCGACTCTATCAGACCCTTTCGGTGTCTGACCCCCAGTCAGCGGGGCTTGTCTTCCCGGCCGTTGGGCCGTTCCGACGGGTGAGACTTTAGCGGATTCCGGGCCCCCGAGCTAATCGGGGGCTGCGTTCTTTCGAACGCGGATTCCTCATTTCGCGAATACGCACACCACAGAGTTCGACGCCGGGGCGTCGGAATGGGTGGTGCTCGCGGAATGGCTGTCCGGGGACCGACCGGAGTCGGCGCTCACGTCGGACAACTCGGAGTACCTTACGGATGGCCCCGAGGTGTGTCAACTGCCGGCCGGTCCCGCTCGGCCAGGGTCAGTCCTTCGTGCCGGAGGCCAGCTCGCGGCTGCGGTCCCTGGCGGCTTCCAGGGCGGCGATGAGGGCGGCGCGGACGCCGTGGTTCTCCAGCTCGCGGATAGCGTTGATCGTCGTACCGGCGGGGGAGGTGACGTTCTCCCGGAGCTTCACCGGGTGCTCGCCGCTGTCGCGGAGCATCACGGCGGCGCCGATGGCCGACTGGACGATGAGGTCGTGCGCCTTGTCGCGGGGCAGGCCGAGGAGGATGCCGGCGTCGGTCATGGCCTCGACCAGGTAGAAGAAGTACGCCGGGCCGGAGCCGGACAGGGCGGTGCAGGCGTCCTGCTGGCCCTCGGGCACGCGGAGCGTCTTGCCGACGGCGCCGAAGATGTCCTCCGCGGTGGCCAGGTGGTCCTGGGTCGCGTGGGTGCCGGCGGAGATGACGGACATGGCCTCGTCGACGAGGGCCGGGGTGTTCGTCATGACGCGGACCACCGGAGTGCCCTTGCCGAGGCGTTCCTCCAGGAAGGCGGTCGGGATGCCCGCGGCGCCGCTGATGACCAGGCGGTCGGCGGGGATGTGCGGGGCCAGTTCGTCCAGCAGGGCGCCCATGTCCTGCGGCTTCACCGTGAGGATCAGGGTGTCGGCGGACTTGGCGGCCTCGGTGTTACTGACCGGGGTGACTCCATGGCGGGCGCGGAGTTCTTCGGCGCGTTCGGGGCGGCGGGCGGTGACGAGGAGGTCGGCGGGGGCCCAACCGGCCCGGATCATCCCGCTGAGCAGGGCTTCGCCGATCTTGCCGGTGCCGAGTACTGCGACTTTCTGGGTCATGCGGATCAGTCTGGCACCGGCGGTTCGGCGCCGGGGTGCCGTCCGGTTGGCGGACGGTGGGGTCCGGGGCGGTGTTCTGGCCCGGTTTCGGGAGTGCTGTCGCATTGCCCGGCGGGGATGCGCGTCTGGCGTTCCGGTGGCCAGCAGGTGGCATTCAGCCGGCGTACACGCCGGCTCAAGATGGTGACGCCAGAGTCCCGCCTCGTGACTACTTCACACTCGCGTCCCGGCGTCGCCTCCGTGTGCGCCGCTGCTCTGACGCTTTCAGGACTGCTCGTCACAGGGATGGTCGCCGCCCAGCCCGCGGCCGCCGCGGACCCGGCCGGCTACCAGAACGTCCGGATCAACGAGGTCACCTCGTCGGGCGACGACACGGTGGAGCTGTACAACACCGGCTCGACCGCGGTGAGCATCAGCGGCTGGAAGGTGGCCGACGCCAGCTTCTCGCCGCAGTCGTTCAGCCCGTCCGCGAGCACCGTACCGGCCCACGGCTTCGTCACCTTCGACTCGCCCAAGGGGCTCGGCGACTCGGACAAGCTGGTGCTCTACACCTCCGGCGGCACCGTCGTCGACCGCGTCGAGTGGGCCACCGGCAAAGCGAAGCCGGCGATGGCGCGGTGCGGCGGGGACGGCACCGGCGCATGGGTCACCACGACCACGGCGACCACGTTCGGCGCCGCGAACGCCTCGGGCTGCGCCGCCTCGCTCCCGGCGGCGAGCCAGGTGCGGATCAACGAGGTCACCTCGGACGGCGCGGACACCGTGGAGCTCTACAACGGCGGTCCGAGCGCGGTCGCCATCGGATCGTGGAAGTACGTCGACAGCGACACCAGCCACACCCCGGCCTCGATCTCCGCTTCCTCCCCGAGCACGACCAGCATCCCCGCCGGCGGCTACGCCACGTTCGGCTCCACCCTCGGTCTGGGCGACAGCGACTCGGTTTTCCTCACCGACGGCAACGGAAACACCATCGACTCGGTGACCTGGGCGAGCGGTGGCGCCAAACCGTCGGACGAGCGCTGCGCCGACGGCACCGGCGCGTTCCAGACGTCCACGACCGCTTCCCCGGGGAGCGCGAACACCTGCCCCGGCGGCGGCAGTGGCAGTGGCGGCACGGGCCGGTTGCTGGGCGGTGGCGGCTCGCTCACCAGCGGCTGCGCCCCCGAGGCGCCCACCGGTACGGCCGCCACTCCGGCCGGCACCCTGGCGTGGCCGGGCGGGCAGGACGTCACGATCGCCGACAACGTGTGCGCCTTCACCACGTCCACCGGACCCGAGGGCCGTGACCTGAGCGGCCTGGCGTTCGACCCGGCGAACCCGTCGGTGCTGTGGGCGGTCAAGAACAAGAACTGGCTGTTCAAGCTGGTCAAGAGCGACGGCAAGTGGATCCCGGACCCGGCCTGGAGCGCGACCGGCAAGCAGATCCGCTTCCTGGGCGGTTCCGGCGAACCGGACTCCGAGGGCCTGACGGTCGGCGGCAACGGCCACCTCTACGTGACCTCCGAGCGGGACAACACGAACAACACGGTCCCCAAGGACACGATCATGGAGTTCGACCCGTCCGCCACCGGCTCGACGCTCACCCCGGTCCACCAGTGGGACATGACCGCGCAGTTCCCGCAGCTGAACACCGGCAGCAAGGACGACGCCAACCTGGGCTTCGAGGGCGTCGCGTACGTGCCGGACAGCTGGCTGACCGCGAACGGCTGGACCGACCCGCTCACCGGCGCCGCCTACAACCCGGCGGACTACCCGCTGCACGGCTCGGGCCTGTTCTTCGCCGGCCTGGAGTGGGACGGCACGCTGCACGCGTACGGCCTGAACTCCGACGGCACCTTCACCACGTTCGGCGCGATCTCCACGGGCAAGACCTCCGTGGTGGACGTGACGTTCGACGCCGGGACCCAGCGCATCGTCGCCACCTGCGACAACGCCTGCGGCGAGACCCACACCTTCCTGAAGGTCGACGCGGCGGGCTCGCTCGTCCCCGACGTGACCTACACCAACCCGGCCGTCATGCCCGTCGACAACCTGGAGGGCTTCGCGCTCGCACCGGCCTCCACCTGCGTCGCCGGCTCCCGCGAGGCCGTCTGGACCGACGACGGCATCTACGGCTTCGGCTCCGGAAGCTCGTCGTACGGACACGCCCTCTACAGCGGCACCTTCCCCTGCTGAACTCGCCGTTTCCGTCCCGCGGCTGCGGCCCCGTGTCCGCGGTGGCCCGGCGCCTGGTGGCCCTCAGTGTGTCCGGGCCACCAGGAGGAGCACGTCGTACGTCTCCTCGACCATGCCGTCGGGGAAGACCTTCAGGAGGTGGCCCCGCTCCTCGGTCAGGAAGGCGTCGCGGGCGGCGGCGTCCATGACGAGGAAGTGGGAGTGGCTGCCGATGTTGGCGAGGTGGGTGTCGAGGGGGACCCGGCGGCTCCAGCGCAGCTTGTGCTTGACGAAGTCGAGGCGGCCGCTGGGGTCGGCGAGGTCCACGCGGTCGTCGCGGTTGGCCTGCTGGGAGTCCATGCCGGCGGCGCGGTGCACGCGCTCGGACGCCGCCGCGGCCCACTCGATGTCCAGGGCGCTCCTGTTCCACCACAGAGCGAGCGTCCCGCCCGGCCGCAGCACGCGCAGCGCCTCCGGCACCGAGTGGGCCGGGTCGGTCCAGTGCCAGGACTGGGCGTAGGTGAGGAAGTCGAGGCCGGCGTCGGCGAGCGGGAGGGCGTTGCCGTTGCCGCGGACCAGGGGGATGTCCGGGTTGCCGCGGCGGAACTCGGCGGCCATGCCCTCGCCGGGCTCGACCGCGAGGACGTCCGCGCCGCGGGCGTGCAGCAGGCTCGTGGAAATGCCCGTGCCCGCGCCGACGTCCGCCACCCGCGCGCCGGCCAGCGAGCGGCCCGCCGCCTCCTCGACGGTGTCGAAGAGGGCGGGCGGGTAGGAGGGGCGGTTGGCGGCGTACTGGGCGGCGGCCGCGTTGAAGGAGTGGGCGCGGTCGGACTCGGCGGGTCGCGTGGTCGTCATACGGCCATGGTCGCCGGTGGGCGCCGGGTACGACAGCGGGATTGCCCGGTCTTCAGCGTTGGCGCTTCTTCTTCGCGGGGTTGCCGGAGCGGCGGGTGGTGCGCGCGGCGTGTTCGGCGCGGGCCTTCTCGTACTCCTCGCGGTGCAGCTTCTCGCCCGGAGCCTCGGTGAGGGAGCGGACGAAGTAGGCGGCGAGGGTGCCGACGAACCCGATGGCGAGCAGCCCGCGCAGGGACGCCTGGCGCTGCGGGTCCTGGCGCTTGCCGAAGCCGGCCAGGGTGTTGCCGAAGGCGAGCGCGGTGCAGATCGCGAACATGGCGACGACCAGGACGGTCACGAAGGCGCCGGTGTCGGCGATCTGGAGGCCCTGGAAGGCGAAGCGCAGCACGAGGCAGGAGGCGACCGCCGCGACGAGGGAGCCGACGGCGACACCGGCACGGCGGGCCGCGTAGCCGTCGTCGTGGTTCACCCAGGACGTGCCGAAGAAGCGCAGGGGCTCGGGCCGGGGTCCGCCGACGGATTGCTCCGGGGCGCGCGGGGCGCCGGTTTCGTCGCTCACGGGACGATTATGGCGCCGGACGCCGGTGGACTCGCGGCCGGGGCAACGGCGGGACAAGGGCAGGGGCGGGGGCGGGGGCGGGCAGTCGCCGGAGGGAAGCCCAGGTCGGCGCGCCCCGGCCCCGGAAACCTCGCCAGGCGCGTGTCAGCCGCAGCGGTCCGCCACGTAGCCGTCGCTGCCCGTGTGGACATACGCGTCCGCCACGAACTCGCCGTCGCTGATGTTGTCCCAGATGCTGGAGGTGCCGTACGTCCCGGTGACCGTGGTGCCGGAGGTCTGGCAGTAGATCGGGATCCGGGCGCCCTCGGCGAGGGTGCGGACGATGCCGTAGCCGGTGCCGGGGCCGCTGCGGACGTTGACGCGGACGCCCGGAGCGACGGAGTAGTAGCGGACGGACATGCGGATTCTCCCCCGTGAAGCCCCGCCGGAGGCGGGGAGCGACGAATGCGAACGGAGGTTAGCAAGCCGCCTCGGTCTCGTACGAGCCATCGACTAGGCTCCGTGCGTCGCGCGCGGACGAGGAGCACGGGGGGCGGTCCAGTCGATGACGCCACAGCGCAGCACCGGAGCAAGCGCGGAGAACGACATGCCCGAGTACGCCGGGCATTACCGCCTGGAGTCCCGGCTGGGCTCCGGCGGCATGGGCGTGGTCCACCTCGCCCGCAGCACGTCCGGGCTGCGGCTCGCGGTGAAGGTCGTGCACGCGGAGTTCGCGCGGGACCGGGAGTTCCGGGGCCGGTTCCGGCAGGAGGTGGCCGCGGCGCGCCGGGTCAGCGGTGCGTTCACCGCGCCCGTGGTGGACGCCGACCCGGAGGCGGCACGGCCCTGGATGGCCACGCTCTACATCCCCGGCCCGACCCTCTCCGAGCAGGTGAAGGAGCACGGACCGCTGGACGCCGGGCAGTTGCGGCGGCTGATGGCGGGACTCGCGGAGGCGTTGCGCGACATACACCGCGTGGGCGTGGTGCACCGGGACCTCAAGCCGAGCAACGTCCTGCTCGCCGAGGACGGCCCGAAGGTCATCGACTTCGGCATCTCCCGGCCCACGGACAGCGAACTGCGCACGGAGACCGGCAAGTTGATCGGCACGCCGCCGTTCATGGCGCCCGAGCAGTTCCGGCGGCCGCGGGAGGTGGGCCCCGCCGCGGACGTCTTCGCGCTGGGCTCGGTGCTGGTGCACGCGGCGACCGGGCGGGGGCCGTTCGACTCCGACAGCCCGTACATCGTCGCCTACCAGGTCGTCCACGACGAGCCCGATCTGTCGGGGGTGCCGGCGACTCTCGCGCCGCTGATCGAGCGCTGTCTGGCCAAGGACCCGGACGAGCGGCCGACGCCGGACGAGCTGATGCGGCAACTGCGGTCGGTGGCGGCGTCGTACGACACCCAGGCGTTCATACCGGCACAGCGCGGGGCGGGTCCGGCGGGTTCCGGGAGCAGTGACGTATCGGCGAAGGACCCGTGGGATACGGACCCGCCGGATACGGGCCCACGGGCTGCGGAGAGCGTGCAGTCGGAGACGAAGAGGCGCGCCCTGCGGCCCGGCCGGACCGCCGCCGTCGCGGCCGGGGTGCTCGCGCTGGTCGTCGGCGGGGCCCTCGCCTGGGTGCGGTGGCCCGGCGCCGACGCCCCCGCGGCGAAGGACCCGCGCACGGCGGCGGTCGGGTTCGCGGGGTGGCGTACGGTGCCGGTCGCCGGGCAGAGCGACGCGCCCCGGTGTGCCGTCGGCGCGGGCACGCTGTTGTGCGCCGGCGCGGGGCAGGCGTACGCGCTCGATCCGCGCGGTGGCCGGGTGCTGTGGCGGCACCCCTTCACGGGGGCGCGCTGGAGCGCGGCGCCCGCGGTGTCGGGCGGTCTCGCGCAGGTGCGCGACGCGGCCGGGAACGTGGTGGCCCTCGATCCGGAGACGGGCCGTACCCACTGGCGGCGCGCCCTGCCCGCGGGCGCCGGGACGCAGTACACGGACAGGACACTGCTGATCACCGCCGCCGACGGCACGGTCACGGGCGTGGACAGCGCGTCCGGTCGTACGAAGTGGAGCCGGCGGCTGCCGGGGACCGGCCGGCCGAGCGTCGACTGGTATCCGGGCGGCGCCGCCGCCTACGCCTCGACCACCTCCGCGGACGGCCGCAGCACACGGGTCGTCGCATTCGACCCGGAGACCGGCGCGGTGCGCTGGGACACGGTGCTGACCGGGCTGCTGCGACCGGTCGGCGCCGAGGACTCCGCCGTGTTCTTCCTGTCCGCCGACCCGGTGTACGGCGACACGGACGCGGTGGTCCGGTACGACGGCGCGTCCCGGACCGTACGACGGGTGCCGCTGCCCGCGCCCCGGCCGGACGCCCACGCCGTCGTGCGCCGGGGCGTGGTCTATCTGCTGGACGTCAACGGCGGCCTGGACGCCGTGGACGCCGGGGCCGGCAAGCGGCTGTGGCACCTGGAGACATCGGTGAGCCGGGGCTCGGCACTGGTCGCCGGGAACCGGTACCTGTACTTCTCGGCCGGTGACGGACGGCTGCTCGCCGTGGACGCGCGCGGCGGGCGGCTCGCGGGGCAGACGCCGGCCCGGCCGGGGGACGGCACCGGGCGGGTCGCGGCGCTGCGGGCCGCACCGGTGCGCGCCGCCCCGCAGGTGTACGCGACCGCCCCGGACGGTTCGGTGTTCGCCCTCGACGGGCGGGATCCGTCGGCCTGGTGACACGAAAGGGCGTCACGAGGGCATCGTGGGACGGTCAGCCCAGCTTGCTCGCGTCCCGCACCGCGCCCTTGTCCGCGCTGGTCGCCATCGCGGCGTAGGCGCGCAGCGCGGCGGTGACCTTGCGGTCGCGGTTCCTCGGCGCGTACACGCCGTTCAGGGCCTGCTCGCGGCGGGCCAGTTCGGCGTCGTCCACCAGCAGTTCGATGGTGCGGTTCGGGATGTCGATGCGGATGCGGTCACCGTCCTCGACCAGGGCGATGGTGCCGCCCGAGGCCGCCTCCGGGGAGGCGTGGCCGATGGACAGGCCCGAAGTGCCGCCGGAGAAGCGGCCGTCGGTGATCAGCGCGCAGCTCTTGCCGAGACCGCGGCCCTTCAGGTACGAGGTCGGGTAGAGCATCTCCTGCATGCCGGGGCCGCCCTTGGGGCCCTCGTAGCGGATGACGACGACGTCGCCCTCCTTGACCTCCTGGGTGAGGATGCGCTGGACGGCCTCCTCCTGGGACTCGCAGACCACGGCCGGGCCCTCGAAGGTCCAGATCGACTCGTCCACGCCGGCCGTCTTGACCACGCAGCCGTCGACGGCCAGGTTGCCGCGCAGCACCGCGAGGCCGCCGTCCTTGGAGTAGGCGTGCTCGGCGGAGCGGATGCAGCCGCCCTCGGCGTCGTCGTCCAGGGAGTCCCAGCGCTCGGACTGGGAGAAGGCCTCGGCGGAGCGGACGCAGCCGGGCGCCGCGTGCCACAGCTCGACGGCCTCGGGGGACGGGGAGCCGCCGCGCACGTCCCAGGTCTTGAGCCAGTCGTCGAGGGAGGGGCTGTGCACGGCGTGCACGTCCTCGTTCAGCAGGCCGGCGCGGTGCAGCTCGCCGAGGAGGGCGGGGATGCCGCCGGCGCGGTGCACGTCCTCCATGTAGTACGTACGGTTCTTGCCCACGTTCGGCGCGACCTTGGCGAGGCAGGGGACGCGGCGCGAGACGGCGTCGATCTGCTCCAGGCCGAAGGGGACCTCCGCCTCCTGGGCGGCGGCCAGCAGGTGCAGGATCGTGTTGGTGGAACCGCCCATCGCGATGTCCAGGGCCATGGCGTTCTCGAAGGCCTGGAAGGTGGCGACGGAGCGGGGCAGGACGGTCTCGTCGTCCTGCTCGTAGTAGCGCCGGGTGAGGTCCATGACCGTGCGGGCGGCGTTCACGTACAGCTGCTTGCGCGCGGTGTGGGTGGCGAGGACCGAGCCGTTGCCGGGCAGGGAGAGGCCGATGGCCTCGGTCAGGCAGTTCATCGAGTTGGCGGTGAACATACCGGAACAGCTGCCGCAGGTCGGGCAGGCGTTCTCCTCGATGCGCAGGATGTCGGCGTCGGAGACCTTGTCGTTGGCGGCTTCCGAGATGGCGTCGATCAGGTCGAGGGAGCGCACGGTGCCGTCGACCAGGGTGGCGCGGCCGGCCTCCATGGGGCCGCCGGAGACGAAGACCGTCGGGATGTTCAGGCGCAGGGCCGCCATCAGCATGCCCGGAGTGATCTTGTCGCAGTTGGAGATGCAGACCAGGGCGTCGGCGCGGTGGGCCTCGACCATGTACTCCACGGAGTCCGCGATCAGGTCGCGGGAGGGCAGCGAGTAGAGCATGCCGCCGTGGCCCATGGCGATGCCGTCGTCCACGGCGATGGTGTTGAACTCGCGCGGGATGCCGCCCGCCTCGGTGATCGCCTCGCTGACGATCCGGCCGACCGGCTGGAGGTGGGTGTGGCCCGGCACGAACTCGGTGAAGGAGTTGGCGACGGCGATGATCGGCTTACGGCCGATGTCCGCACCGGGTACACCGGAGGCGCGCATAAGGGCGCGGGCGCCCGCCATGTTGCGGCCGTGGGTGACTGTGCGGGACCTCAGCTCGGGCATCGTCGCTCGCTCCTTGATGGACAGTTCTGGCTTTCTCCGAGACTACGCCGGGGCTCCAAGGAATGGACACGCTTGTCCGGAATGCGGGACGGGCATTTCACCGGCGCCCGACCGGCGGCCGTGCTCGGGGGCGCCGGTCAGGCCGGGGGTGCCGGTCAGGGCTGGGTGAGGTGCTTCTGTACGACGGGCGCCACCCGCACGATGATCTCCTCCACGTCCGCCGAGGCCAGCGGCTCCAGCTTGAGGACGTAGCGCATCATGGCCGTACCCACGAGCTGGGCCGCGGCCAGCTCGGCGCGCAGCTCGGCATCCGGCAGGTCGAGGCGGGCGGCGACGCGGCGCACCAGCTGGGCGGCGACCAGGCGGCGGAAGACGGCGGCGGCGGTGTCGTTGGTGACGGCCGAGCGCAGGATCGCGAGCAGCGGGGCGCGGGTCGTGGGGTCCTCCCAGACGCCGAACACGAAGCGGGCCAGCCGCTCCCCCACCCCGTCCGGCGGGCCCTCGGCGAGGGCGTCCGGGGCGGCGAGGGCGGGGGCGAAGGCGACCTCGACGGCCGCCGCGAAGACCTGTTCCTTGGTGCCGAAGTAGTGGTGGACCAGCGCGGAGTCCACGCCGGCCGCCTTGGCGATCTGGCGTACGGAGGTCTTGTCGTACCCGCGCGCGGAGAATTCCTCGCGGGCGGCGGTGAGGATGCGGTCCCGCGTCCCGGCGGAGGCGGCGCGGGAGGGCCGGCCGCGGCGGCGGGGGGCCGGCTCGGTGGGGTCGGTGGGACTGCCGAGGTCCGTGGGGCCGGTGGGACCGGTCATCGGCGGGGAAGGCGGACGGCGGCGGCCAGGTGCTTGCGGGTGAAGGCGAGGGCCTCGGCGAGGTCGGCCTCGCGCTCGGCGCCGGACATCGCCCGCCGGGTGTTGACCTCGATGACGACATGGCCGGTGAAACCGGAGACGGTCAGATGCTCCAGCAGTTCGGCGCAGGGCTGATCGCCGCGCCCCGGCACCAGGTGCTCGTCCTTGGCCGAGCCGCGCCCGTCGGCGAGGTGGACATGGCCGAGCCGGTCGCCCATGCGGCCGATCATCTCCAGGGCGTCGGTACGGGCCGTCGCCGTATGGCTGAGGTCGATGGTGAAGTGCCGGTAGTCGTCCTGGCTGACGTCCCAGGCGGGGGCGTAGGCGAGCATCTCGCGGTCGCGGTAGCGCCACGGGTACATGTTCTCGACCGCGAACCGCACGTCCGTCTCGTCCGCCATCCGCCAGACGCCCGCGACGAAGTCCCGCGCGTACTGCCGCTGCCACCGGAACGGCGGGTGGACGACCACGGTGGAGGCGCCCAGCTTCTCGGCGGCGGCTCGGGCGCGGCGCAGCTTGGTCCACGGGTCGGTGGACCAGACGCGCTGGGTGATCAGCAGACACGGGGCGTGCACGGCGAGGACCGGGATGCCGTGGTAGTCCGAGAGGCGGCGCAGCGCGTCGATGTCCTGGCTGACGGGGTCGGTCCAGACCATGACCTCGACGCCGTCGTAGCCGAGGCGCGCGGCGATCTCGAAGGCCGTCGCCGTGGACTCCGGGTAGACGGAGGCTGTCGACAGCGCTACCGGGACGGTCGTTGGTTCAGCCACGTCCGCCACCTTAAGGGGTGGTGCGGTGAGGGTGCCGGGTGCCTGTTCGCCGGTGTGAGGTTTGCCATTTGGGCGGGCGCGGGTGCGTCCCGGTGACCCCGGCCGCGCGCCCCCGCGGACGCTCAGGCCGAGCCCATGTGGTCGAGGCGCCGCAGGATCACGCCCTCCCGCAGGGCCCACGGGCATATCTCCAGGCTCTCCACGCCGAACAGGTCCATCGCGCCCTCCGCCACCAGGGCGCCCGCGAGGAGCTGGGCCGCCCGGCCGTCGGAGACGCCCGGCAGTTCGGCGCGCTGGTCGATGGTCATGCCGGACAGGCGCGGCACCCAGGCTTCCAGGGACTCGCGTTTGAGTTCGCGCTGGACGTAAAGGCCCTCGGCGCTGCGGGCGGCACCGGCGATGCGGGCCAGCTGCTTGAAGGTCTTGGAGGTGGCGACGACATGGTCGGGGGCGCCGAAGCGGGCGAACTCGCCGACCGTGCGGGCGATCTCCGCGCGGACATGGCGGCGCAGGGCGCGTACGTCGTCCGGGGCGGGCGGGTCGCCGGGCAGCCAGCCGGCGGTGAGGCGGCCCGCGCCGAGCGGGAGGGAGGCGGCGGCGTCCGGCTCCTCGTCGATGCCGAAGGCGATCTCCAGGGAGCCCCCGCCGATGTCCAGGACCAGCAGCTTCCCGGCCGACCAGCCGAACCAGCGGCGTACGGCGAGGAAGGTGAGGCGGGCCTCCTCGGCGCCGGAGAGGACCTGGAGCCGTACGCCGGTCGCGTCGGCGACGCGGGCGAGGACCTCGTCGGCGTTGCTCGCCTCGCGGACCGCGGAGGTGGCGAAGGGCAGCAGGTCCTCGACGCCCTTGTCCTCGGCGGCCTGGAGGGCGTCCCGTACGACGTCGACGAGCTTCTCGATGCCGGCGTCGCCGATGGCACCGCTGTCGTCGAGGAGTTGGGCGAGCCGAAGGTCGGCCTTGTGCGAATGCGCGGGCAGCGGGCGCGCGCCGGGGTGGGCGTCCACCACCAGCAGATGCACCGTGTTCGAACCCACGTCCAGGACACCGAGTCTCATATACGGAACGCTACTGCCAGAACGCCGCTTGACGGTCCCCGGACCGGGGGCGGGACACTTACCCTGGACGGGTGCCAAAGACGAAAAAGGCAAAGTCCGCGAAAGCCGGTAAGACGGACAAGGCTCACAAGACCGCCAAAGCTGCCAAGGGGGCGAAGGTGAGCGACGAGCAGGGGCTCGACTTCGCGCGCGCGTGGGTGGAGTTTCCGGACCCGGCGGACGACGAGCAGGTCTTCCGCTGCGATCTGACCTGGCTGACCTCGCGCTGGAACTGCATCTTCGGCAGCGGCTGCCAGGGCATCAAGGCGGGGCGCGCGGACGACGGGTGCTGCACGCTGGGGGCGCACTTCTCCGACGAGGACGACGAGAAGCGGGTCGCCGGGCACGTGGCGCGGCTCACGCCGGACATCTGGCAGCACCACGCGGAGGGCACGCGGGACGGCTGGGTCTCCGAGGACGAGGAGGGATCCCGGCAGACGCGGCCCTTCCAGGGGTCGTGCATCTTCCAGAACCGGCCCGGTTTCGCGGGCGGCGCGGGCTGCTCGCTGCACATCCTCGCGCTCAGGGAGGGCCGGGAGCCGCTGGAGACCAAGCCGGACGTGTGCTGGCAGCTGCCGGTCCGCCGGACGTACGAGTGGATCGACCGGCCCGACGACACACGGGTGCTCCAGGTCTCCATCGGGGAGTACGACCGCAGGGGCTGGGGTCCCGGCGGCCACGACCTGCACTGGTGGTGCACCTCGGCCACGTCGGCGCACGGCGCGGGCGATCCGGTGTACGTCTCGTACCGGGCGGAACTGACGGAGCTGATGGGCAAGGAGGGCTACGACCGGCTGGCCGAGCTGTGCGAACAGCGCCTGTCGGCCCAGCTCCCCCTGCTGGCCCCCCACCCGGCCGACCCCACCCTCTGATCCACTCCCCCACCCCTAGCCCCCCGACGGAGTCGGTGTCCCGCTGTCCGTCGGGGTCGGCGTCGGCGGGGGCGTCGTGGACGGCGGGGGGTCGGTCGGGCTCGCCGGGGGTGTGGGCTGGGCGGTCGGCGGCGGGGTCGCCGGGGAGGTCGGGGCGGTGGTCGTCGGCGGTGCCGGAGCCCGGGTCGGGCGCGAGGGGGGCGGGCCGTAGCCGGTGATGGTCACCACGGCGCCGCCGGGCGCGAGGGAGATCCGGGCCTGCCAGGCCCCCCTGGGCTCGTGCAGGTGGTCGACGTACGCCTTCAGGGTGACGCTCTCGCCGGGGGCGAGGGTGCCCGAGGACCGGCTCAGATAGAGCCACGCGGAACCGGTGACGGCGGACCAGTGGACCGGGTCGGGCCCGGTGGCGGTCAGCGTGATCAGCGTGGTGTCGCCGTCGTTCGCCGCCGTCACCGACAGGCTCCCGGCCGAGCCGTCACCGGTGCCGGGCGCCGTGCTCAGCACCTTCACCGAGACATCCGGCTTGCCGTCCTTGCCCGCGCCCGGCTTCCGGCTCGCGCTGCCCGCGTTCTCGTACGCCCCGCCCGTGCCGTCCCCGCCGATCGCGTCCGGGCCCCGCTCCTCGCGCGCGGTGCCGGGACGGCCGTCCGGCTCCCCCGTCGGCGCGCCCCGGTACGCCGCCCACAGGGCCAGCACCGGGGCCGCCACCACCGTCGCCACCACGGTCGTCGTCACCGCGCGGGCGCGCAGCCGGTCGCGGCGGGCCGCGCGGTCGCCGGGGTCCATCGGGAAGCCCCGCCGGTCGAAGCGGGGCGCGTCCGCGACCTTCGCGCGGGGGCGCGGGACGAGGGCCGCGCGGGGCGCCGCCAGGACGGGCAGTTCGGCGGGGGTGACCGAGGTGCCGGGCCAGCGGCCGGGGGCCGCGCGTTCGGCACTGCGGCGGCAGCGCGGGCAGTCGTCGACGTGCCGGACCAGCTCGCGGCGGAGCGCGGTGCTGAGGATCAGCCTGCTGTCGCCGGTGAGATGGGCGACGCTCGGGCAGCCGCCGCGCTCCACCACGGCGAGCGCGGCCCGCGTGCGCTCGACCTCGCAGGCGGCCGTGGCGAGCAGATCGCGGGCGGCGGCCGGTGCCATGCCGAGGACGGCGGCGACCTCGGGGGCGGTCAGATGGTGCCGGACGGCGAGTTCCAGGGCCTCGCGCTGCTCGGGCGTGGTGCCGGCCGCCTCCGGCCAGGCGAGCAGGGACAGTTCACGGCGCCGGCGCTCCCGCACCTCCGGGGGGAGCGCGGGGTCGGGCGCCTGGGGCCCGGTCCCCTGCCCCTGGTCCGCGCGGCCCGCGCCGCCCGTATCGCCAGTACCGGCCGTACCGCCCGTGCGGCCCGCCGCGTGCGTGGCCTGGCGTTTCCGCTTCGCCTCGGCCAGTTTGCGCAGACACGCCCAGCGGGCCAGCGCGTACAGCCAGGCCCTGCGCTCGCCGTCGGCCGCGGGCGCGCGGTGGGCCCGCCGCTCGGCCAGGGCGAGGGCGTCGCGGAGCGCGGCGGTGGCCGCGTCGTGGTCGCAGAGCACGGACAGGCAGTAGGTGAACAGGCCGTCCACGTACGGCTCGTACGGCTCGTGCGGCTCGTGGCGGGTCGAGGCCCGCCGGGCGATGGTGCGGGCGGCGGCACGGTCCCGTGCCTCACGCGCCTCGCGTGCCCCCTGCGCCTCGTTGGCCTCACGTGACTCGAACACACCAGGCACTCGCGCCCCCTCGCGCGGTTCACGCCCCTCGCTCGCCTCTCGTGCTTCGCGCGCCGTGCCGTACGCCCGGTGCGCGCCGGTGCGGGTGGTGGTCTCCGGGCTGCTGCTCATCACCCGTGCGACCGTAGGCTGCGGGGCAGCGCCCGCTCCGGAGCCTTGAGCACTTTTAATCCGTACGGGTGAAACGATCCCTCATAAGGGGACACGAGCGCTGTGTCCCGTGGCCGGATTCCGCGGGCCGGCGAGCGCTGTCCGGCCACCCGATCGGCGGCCCCCGGTCCCGTTGTCAGTGCCGCGGGCTACGGTTTCCGCATGGCTGCCCGTACCAAGACCACCAAGGACCGTCCGTCCTACCGCTGCACCGAGTGCGGCTGGCAGACGGCCAAGTGGCTCGGCCGCTGCCCCGAGTGCCAGGCGTGGGGCACCGTCGAGGAGTACGGCGCGCCCGCGGTCCGCACCACGGCACCCGGCCGCGTCGTCACCTCCGCGCTGCCCATCGGCCAGGTCGACGGCCGGCAGGCCACCGCCCGCTCCACCGGGGTGCCCGAGCTGGACCGGGTGCTCGGCGGCGGGCTGGTGCCGGGCGCGGTGGTGCTGCTGGCGGGCGAGCCGGGCGTCGGCAAGTCCACCCTGCTGCTGGACGTGGCGGCCAAGGCGGCGAGCGAGGAGCACCGCACCCTCTATGTCACCGGGGAGGAGTCGGCGAGCCAGGTGCGGCTGCGCGCCGACCGCATCAACGCGCTGCACGACCAGCTGTATCTGGCCGCCGAGACCGATCTCTCCGCCGTCCTCGGGCACCTGGACGAGGTCAAGCCGTCCCTGCTGGTCCTCGACTCGGTGCAGACGGTCGCCTCCCCGGAGATCGACGGCGCGCCCGGCGGCATGGCCCAGGTCCGGGAGGTGGCCGGGGCGCTGATCCGCGCCTCCAAGGAGCGCGGCATGTCCACGCTGCTGGTCGGCCATGTCACCAAGGACGGCGCGATCGCGGGCCCCCGCCTGCTGGAGCACCTGGTGGACGTCGTCCTGCACTTCGAGGGCGACCGGCACGCCCGGCTCCGCCTGGTGCGCGGCGTGAAGAACCGGTACGGCGCGACGGACGAGGTCGGCTGCTTCGAGCTGCACGACGAGGGGATCACCGGCCTCGCCGACCCCAGCGGCCTCTTCCTGACCCGGCGCGACGAACCGGTGCCGGGCACCTGCCTGACCGTGACCCTGGAGGGCCGCCGCCCGCTGGTCGCGGAGGTGCAGGCGCTGACCGTGGACTCCCAGATCCCCTCCCCCAGGCGTACGACCTCGGGCCTGGAGACCTCCCGCGTGTCGATGATGCTGGCCGTGCTCGAACAGCGCGGCCGGATCAGCGCGCTCGGCAAGCGGGACATCTACTCGGCGACGGTCGGCGGCGTGAAGCTGTCCGAGCCCGCCGCCGACCTGGCCATCGCCCTCGCGCTGGCCTCCGCCGCGAGCGACACCCCGCTGCCGAAGAACCTGGTGGCCATCGGCGAGGTGGGTCTCGCCGGCGAGGTGCGGCGGGTCACCGGCGTGCAGCGCAGGCTCGCCGAGGCGCACCGGCTCGGCTTCACGCACGCGCTGGTGCCGGGCGATCCGGGGAAGGTCCCGGCGGGGATGAAGGTGCTGGAAGTCGCGGACATGGGGGACGCGCTGCGGGTGCTGCCCCGCTCCCGTCGCCGGGAGGCCCCGCGGGAGGCGGAGCAGCGCCGGTAGACTTTGCCCAGGTCTCGCCCGTCCGTACGAACCGAGTGCGGGCACGGGTGCGCGTGAGAACCCCCGACCGGAGGAGTGCAGTGGCAGCCAACGACCGGGCAGCAGCTCCCGGAAAGTCCGGTGGGAGTGCCGGTTCCGATGGCCTGATGCGCGCGGCGCTGAGCGCCGTGGCTCCCGGTACGGCCATGCGCGACGGCCTGGAGCGCGTGCTGCGCGGCAACACCGGCGGCCTGATCGTGCTCGGCTCCGACAAGACCGTCGAGGCGATGTGCACGGGCGGGTTCGTGCTGGACGTGGAGTTCGCCGCGACCCGGCTGCGGGAGCTGTGCAAGCTGGACGGCGGCATCGTGCTCTCCTCGGACCTGTCGAAGATCCTGCGCGCGGGCGTCCAGCTGGTCCCGGACCCGACCATCCCGACGGAGGAGACCGGCACCCGGCACCGTACGGCGGACCGGGTGAGCAAGCAGGTCGGCTTCCCCGTCGTCTCCGTCTCCCAGTCCATGCGGCTGATCGCGCTGTACGTGGACGGTCAGCGCCGGGTCCTGGAGGACTCGGCGGCGATCCTCTCCCGCGCGAACCAGGCGCTGGCCACGCTGGAGCGGTACAAGCTCCGCCTGGACGAGGTGGCGGGCACGCTGTCGGCGCTGGAGATCGAGGACCTGGTGACGGTGCGGGACGTGTCCGCCGTCGCGCAGCGTCTGGAGATGGTGCGCCGGATCGCCACCGAGATCGCCGAGTACGTGGTGGAGCTGGGCACCGACGGCCGTCTTCTCTCGCTCCAGCTGGAGGAGTTGATCGCGGGGGTCGAGCCGGACCGCGAGCTGGTGGTGCGGGACTACGTGCCCGAGCCGACGGCGAAGCGCTCCCGCACCGTGGAGGAGGCCCTGGCGGAGCTGGACGCGCTGACCCAGGCGGAGCTGATCGAGGTCGGCACGGTGGCGCGGGCGCTGGGCTACACCGGCTCGCCCGAGACCCTGGACTCCGCGGTGTCCCCGCGGGGCTTCCGGCTGCTGGCCAAGGTGCCGCGGCTGCCGGGGGCGATCATCGACCGGCTGGTGGAGCACTTCGGCGGGCTGCAGAAGCTGCTCGCGGCGAGTGTGGACGACCTCCAGACGGTGGACGGTGTGGGCGAGGCGCGGGCGAGGAGCGTGCGGGAGGGGCTCTCGCGGCTGGCGGAGTCCTCGATCCTGGAGCGGTACGTCTGATTTCCGGGGCCGAGAGGTCCGTTGGACTTTCGGGGGCGCCAGGTCCGTTGGACTTTCGGGGGCGCCAGGTCCGCTGGACTCTCGACGCCGACAGGTCCGTGGAGACGTGCGGGTCCGTCCGTGGTGCTCGCGCGGTTTCCCGCGCCCCTGGGGAACCGCCGTGCCGCCGCTGAGAAGTGCGGGCCCGCCGGCCGAAACTGCTAGTCCGCCGACAGCACGAAGGACGCCTGAAGCTTGCCGTACCCCGGTGTCTTCGCCTCCAGCAGGTACGTGCCCGGCTTCGCCGTGCCGCTCGGCGGGGTCGCGCAGTGGGCGGCGCTCGGGTGGCGGTCCCACTTCACCGTGTACGTGATGGACTTGCCGGCCGGTACCCGGAACAGCAGGTGGCCCGCGCCCTTGGGGCAGTCGGCGGAGGACCAGAAGGGGTGGTCGCCATCGGCCGGGGTGATGGTCAACACCGCGTTCTGCGGCCCGAGATCGACCTTGCAGTCGGCGGACGACGTGTTCCTCGCGGTCAGTTCGAACGCCGGCGTCTGGTCCGGCGAGTAGGAGTTGTCCAGGCTGCGCAGGCCCAACGACACCGCTCCGGAAGTGCAGTTGGCCAGTGCGGAGGAGCCGGGCAGCGCGTCGCCCGCGGCCACCGCCCCGCCGCCCGCTGCGGACGAGCCGCCCGAACCGGCCGACCCGCCCGAGCCCGAACCGGAGTCCCCGGCACCGGAGGACCCGGCACCCTGATCCGGACCGGACCCGGAACCGGCGGACCCCGACCCCGAGTCCGCTCCCCCCGACTCGTCCCGCCCGCCCGGATGTTGGCTGTACGCGGGACCCGAGCCCGACGGCCCCGGAGTGATCGTGTTCGTGGGGTTCTTGCCGCCGGACGCGCTGGTCCCCTTCTTCCCGCCTCCGCCGCCCCCCGCGGTGATGATCCACACGATCAGCAGCGCCGAGACGACGACCACCGACAGCAGTACGACCCTCCTGCGCCAGTAGATGGAGGAGGGAAGCGGCCCGACCGGATTGCGCAGAGATCCCACGCCCAAACTCTACGAGAGTTCGGCGCGCGGCCTTGCCCCACCCGCCGACCACGCGGCAACTTTTCCGGATCATCATTCCGGTAACTGCCCGTGCAGGCACGGTTCTTCAGCGTCCGGCACGCTGAGTGACGGCCTGGTCACCCGCGCCACCCCGCGCGGCGTGGCAGGATCGGAAGGCCATGACCGAGAAACTCCACGCCCCCGTGATCGCCTGGTTCGACGCCCATGCCCGCGACCTCCCCTGGCGCCGCCCTCAGGCGGGCGCGTGGGGCGTGATGGTCAGCGAGTTCATGCTTCAGCAGACCCCGGTGAACCGGGTGCTGCCCGTCTACGAGCAGTGGCTCGCCCGCTGGCCGCGCCCCGCCGACCTGGCGAAGGAGGCGCCCGGCGAGGCGGTGCGCGCCTGGGGCCGGCTCGGCTATCCGCGCCGCGCGCTGCGGCTGCACGGCGCCGCGGTCGCCATAACGGAACGGCACGGCGGCGACGTACCGACGGAACACGCGCAGCTGCTCGCGCTGCCCGGCATCGGCGAGTACACGGCCGCCGCGGTGGCCTCGTTCGCCTACGGGCAGCGGCACCCGGTGCTGGACACGAATGTGCGAAGGGTGCTGGCACGGGCGGTGACGGGCGTGCAGTACCCGCCGAACGCGACAACCGCGGCCGAGCGGCGGCTGGCCCGCGAACTGCTGCCCGAGGACGAGCGGACGGCCGCGCGCTGGGCCGCCGCCTCCATGGAGCTGGGCGCGCTGGTGTGCACCGCGAAGAACGAGGGGTGCGCGCGCTGCCCGATCGCCGCGCAGTGCGCCTGGCGGCAGGCGGGCAAGCCCGAGCACCAGGGGCCGCCGCGGCGCGGGCAGACGTACGCCGGCACGGACCGGCAGGTGCGCGGCAAGCTGCTCGCCGTGCTGCGGGAGGCGCACGCGCCGGTGCCGCAGGCACTGCTCGACCGGGTGTGGCACGAGCCGGTGCAGCGGGCCCGCGCGCTGGACGGGCTGGTGGCCGACGGTCTGGTGGAGCCGCTGCCGGGCGGTCTGTACCGGCTGCCGCTGACCTGACCCACAGCCAGATCACAGCGCGTCCCCCACTGTTACGGCGCCCTCTGCCCAACCCGACTACTGCAAAAGCCTCATAACTGGATATAAGGGCTGCCCTCTCTACCCCGTTCCTACGGCCGTTACACAACCGACGGATAGCCGATTGCCAGCCGAAGGCTGGTTCGCACAGCCCCGTGACAACGACTGCCTAACTTCGTTTCCGTGCCCGACAGACCACGGGCCGGCAGGACAGCGGGACTTCGGCGGGGGCCGGAGCACACGGGGAACGGAGGCGGTTGAACATGGCGCAGGGCGAGGTGCTCGCATTCGAGGAGTACGTCCGCACGCGACAGGACGCGCTGCTGCGCAGTGCGCGCCGGCTGGTGCCGGACCCCGTGGACGCGCAGGACCTGCTCCAGACCGCGCTGGTGCGGACGTACGGCCGCTGGGACGGCATCGCCGACAAGCGGCTCGCCGACGCCTATCTGCGCCGGGTCATGATCAACACGCGTACCGAGTGGTGGCGGGCCCGCAAGCTGGAGGAGGTCCCCACCGAGCAGCTGCCGGACGCCAGCGTGGACGACTCCACCGAGCAGCACGCCGACCGGGCCCTGCTGATGGACATCCTGAAAGTCCTCGCCCCCAAGCAGCGCAGCGTCGTGGTGCTGCGACACTGGGAGCAGATGTCCACCGAGGAGACGGCCGCGGCCCTGGGCATGTCGGCCGGTACGGTCAAGAGCACGCTGCACCGGGCGCTCGCCCGGCTCCGCGAGGAGCTGGAGGCCCGCGACCTGGACGCACGGGCGCTGGAGCGTGAGGAGCGGGAGCGTTGCGCGGCCTGACAGGGCCCGGGCCCAACCGGGCCCGTGGGAGTTGGCTGGCGGTGATCGCGGCGGTGGCCTCGGTCACCGCCCTCGCCCTTTTCGTCGCAGCGTGCGGCACGGGCGGCCTGGGCGCACGGGACGAGGGCCCGGCGCACGCGTCGGCGGTGGCCGGTGCCATGGCCTCGCCGGCACCCTCGCCGAGCGATCCGGACAAGTACCGGAAGGTGGACGCCGTCCAGCTGCTCAAGAACGATCCGGCGGTGTCCGCCACCGTCAAGCGGGAGCTCAAGCCGTGCAGCGGCAACGAGTACCCGGTGGACGTCAGTTACGGCGACCTGACCGGCTCCCCGGTGGACGACGTCGTGATCAACGTGCTGACCTGCGCGGACGCGGTCGGGATCGGCTCGTACGTCTACCGGGACGACGCCGGGACCTTCACGAACGTCTTCCGCACCGAGGAATCGCCGGTCTACGCCGAGATCGATCAGGGCCGGCTGTCGGTGACCAGGCAGTATTACGAGAAGGGCGATCCCATCTCCAGCCCGTCCGGTGAGATCGTGACACCGTACAGCTGGAAGGCGGGACGGTTCACACCGGGCAAGAGCGTGCGCAACGAGTACAGCAAGTCGGCCGGGCAGGCCCCGACGCCCGTGCCGGACAGCTGAACCGCGCTCCGACCGGACCACCAGCACTTCACGAGGACAGAGAGCACCGGGATGGCAGACCAGACCCACGTTCTGTTCGTCGAGGACGACGACGTCATCCGCGAGGCCACGCAGCTCGCCCTGGAGCGGGACGGCTTCGCGGTCACCGCCATGCCCGACGGCCTGTCGGGCCTGGAGGCGTTCCGCGCGAACCGCCCGGACATCGCCCTGCTCGACGTGATGGTGCCGGGCCTCGACGGGGTCAGCCTGTGCCGCCGGATCCGGGACGAGTCGACGGTCCCGGTGATCATGCTGTCGGCGCGCGCCGACTCCATCGACGTCGTCCTCGGCCTGGAGGCGGGCGCGGACGACTATGTGACCAAGCCGTTCGACGGTGCCGTACTGGTCGCCCGGATCCGGGCGGTGCTGCGCCGCTTCGGGCACGCCGGCGGCTCCGCGCACTCTGAGGAGCCCGCGTCCGCGGTGCAGGGCGGCACGCTGACCTTCGGCGATCTTCGGATCGACACCGACGGCATGGAGGTGAGCCGGGCCGGTCAGCCGGTGGCGCTCACCCCGACGGAGATGCGGCTGCTGCTGGAGTTCTCCTCCGCGCCCGGCACCGTGCTCTCCCGCGACAAGCTGCTGGAGCGGGTGTGGGACTACGGCTGGGGCGGGGACACCCGCGTGGTCGACGTCCATGTGCAGCGGCTGCGGCAGAAGATCGGCCAGGACCGCATCGAGACGGTCCGCGGCTTCGGCTACAAGCTGAAGGCCTGAACGGAGCGGCATGCGGGGGTTTCTGCGCCACCCGGTCCGGCGCATGGAGCGCGTGGGCCTGCACACCGGCATCCGGTGGAAGCTCAGTGCGGCGATCGCGCTGGTCGCCGGGCTCGTGGCGATCGCGCTGAGCCTGGTCGTGCACAACGCGGCCCGCGTCTCGATGCTGGACAACGCGCGCGACCTGGCCAATGACCGGGTCCAACTGGCCCAGCGCAACTACGAGTTGTACGGGCGGACGAACTTCCCGAACATAAAGATCGACGATCCGGGGATACCGCCGGCGGTGCGCGAGAAGGTGATGGCCGGGCGCCGGGCGAGCGATGTCTCCGACCGCGGCTCGGGGCCGCCGGACATCTGGGCGGCGGTACCGGCCAAGGACGGGCATGTGCTGTCGCTGCACAGCCACTTCCCGGACCGCTCCATGGACGTGATGAAGGACCTGGACCAGGCCCTGGTCATCGGGTCCATCGCGGTCGTCCTCGGCGGCAGCGCGCTCGGCGTGCTGATCGGCGGGCAGCTCTCCGGCCGGCTGCGCAAGGCCGCGGCCGCGGCGAACCGGGTCGCGCGGGGCGAGACCGAGGTACGGGTGCGGGAGGCCATCGGCGGGGTCGTACGGGACGAGACCGACGACCTCGCGCGCGCGGTGGACGCGATGGCGGACGCGCTGCGCCAGCGCCTGGAGGCCGAGCGGCGGGTCACCGCGGACATCGCACACGAGCTGCGCACGCCGGTGACGGGGCTGCTGACGGCCGCCGAGCTGCTGCCGCCGGGCCGGCCCACGGAGCTGGTCCTGGACCGGGCGAAGGCGATGCGCACGCTGGTGGAGGACGTGCTGGAGGTGGCCCGCCTGGACAGCGCCTCGGAGCGGGCCGAGCTCCAGGACATCATGCTGGGCGAGTTCGTCACGCGGCGGGTGGCGGCGAAGGATCCGGACGTCGTCGTACGGGTGGTGCACGAGTCGGAGGTGACGACGGACCCGCGCCGCCTCGAACGTGTGCTGTTCAACCTGCTGGCCAACGCCGCGCGGCACGGACGGCCGCCGATCGAGGTGAGCGTCGAGGGCCGGGTGATCCGGGTCCGCGACCACGGCCCCGGCTTCCCCGAGGAGCTCCTGGCGGAGGGCCCGAGCCGCTTCCGCACCGGCAGCATGGACCGCGCCGGCCAGGGCCACGGCCTGGGCCTGACCATCGCCGCGGGCCAGGCCCGCGTCCTCGGCGCGCGCCTCACCTTCCGCAACATCCGCCCCACGGGCGTCCCGGCGGACCTCCCGGCGGAGGGCGCGGTGGCGGTGCTGTGGCTGCCGGAGCATGCGCCGACGAATACGGGGAGTTATCCGATGCTGCCGTTGAGCGGGAGCGCCGGGTGAGTGAGGGCGCCGGTTGAATGGGGGGCGCCGGTTGAGTGGGGGCGGTTCGGTTCGTCGTCGGCCGCGGGCCGGTGGGGGTCGTTCGCGCAGTTCCCCGCGCCCCTTTCGGGGCATTGCGGTGCCCCGGTACTTCAACGGCCACGGTCCTCGCAACTCCCACAGATCGCGGGTGTTGCGAGGACCGTTAGAACCCAAGGACACCGCCGGGGGCCTTCGTCGTACCGCGTCCCGCGTCAGACCGCCTCGACCAGCGGAACGGCCTTCTCCTCCGGCTTCGCCGCCTGCGGGCCACCCCGCAGCGGGACCTCCTTGACGAAGAGGGCGCCGATGAGGACCAGGACGGCGATCGCGGCGCCCAGCAGGAACGCGGAGTGCGTGCCCGCGGAGACCGCGTGCTGGTAGGCCTCACGGGCCAGCGGCGGCAGCTTCGCCAGGCTCTTGGCGTCCAGCTGCGCGGACTGCTCCGTGACGCCCTTGCCCAGCGAGCCCGCCCGCTCGGCCATGACGTCCTTGACCTTGTTGTTGAACAGCGCGCCCATGATGGCGACGCCGAACGAGGAGCCGAGCGTACGGAACAGCGTCGCCGAGGAGGACGCCACGCCCATGTCCTTCATCTCCACGCTGTTCTGCGCCACCAGCATGGTGATCTGCATCAGACAGCCCATGCCGAGGCCGAGGACCGCCATGTAGACGCCGGAGGTGAAGCGGCTCGTACCGGTGTCCATCAGCGACAGCAGGTACAGGCCCGCGATCATCAGCACACCGCCGGCGACCGGGAACACCTTGTAGCGCCCGGTGTTGGTGGTGACCCGCCCCGCGACCATCGACGTCACCAGCATCGCGCCGAGCATCGGCAGCAGCAGCAGACCGGAGTTGGTCGCCGACGCGCCCTGCACCGCCTGCTGGTACAGCGGCAGGAACAGCGTCGCGCCGAACATCACGAAGCCGGTGATGAAGCCGATCACGGACATCAGGGTGAAGTTGCGGCTGCGGAAGATGTGCAGCGGCAGCACCGGGTCGGCGGCCTTCGTCTGCCAGAACACGAACCCGGCCAGCGCCACCACGCCGATGGCTATCAGTTCCATGATCCGCGCGGAGGTCCAGGCGTACTCGCTGCCGCCCCAGGTGGTGACCAGCACGATCGAGGTGATGCCGACGGTCAGCAGGACGACACCGAGGTAGTCGATGCCCGCCTTGGCCCGCTTCTTCGGCAGGTGCAGCACCACGCTGACCAGCACCAGCGCGACCGCGCCGAGCGGCAGGTTGATGTAGAAGGACCAGCGCCAGCCCCAGTTGTCGGTGATGGTGCCGCCGACCAGCGGACCGCCGATCATCGCCAGCGCCATCACGGCGGCCATCATGCCCTGGTACTTGCCCCGCTCCCGCGGCGGCACGAGGTCACCGATGATCGCCATGACGCCGACCATCAGACCGCCGGCGCCGAGGCCCTGCACGGCACGGAAGCCGATCAGCTCGCCCATGTTCTGGGCCATGCCGCTGAGCGCGGAGCCGATCAGGAAGATCACGATCGAGCCGAGGAAGGCGCCCTTGCGCCCGTACATGTCGCCGAGCTTGCCCCAGATCGGGGTGGAGGCCGCGGTGGCCAGGGTGTAGCCGGTGACCACCCAGGACAGGTGTTCCAGGCCGCCCAGCTCGCCGACGATGGTGGGCATCGCCGTGCCCACGATCATGTTGTCGAGCATCGCGAGCATCATCGCGATCATGAGCGCGAGCAGTACGACACGCACGCTCCGCTGCTTCTTGCCCTCCGGGGGGCTCTCCACCGTGTCCGCCATCTCTTCCCTGCTTCCCCCTGGTCGGCTACTTACTTGCCGCCCGGCTAGTTAGTACACTGCTTAAAGTAGACGGCCAACTAGCCGGGCGTCAAGTAAGTTTCCGCGGAAGCGCGAGGAGTACGAGGATGGGCGTCACCATGGACGGCACCAAGCAGCAGCGCCGCGGCAACACCCGCCAGCGCATCCAGGACGTCGCGATCGAACTCTTCGCCGAGCAGGGGTACGAGAAGACCTCGCTGCGCGAGATCGCCGAGCGCCTCGACGTCACCAAGGCGGCCCTGTACTACCACTTCAAGACCAAGGAAGAGATCATCGTCAGCCTCTTCGAGGACCTGACGCAGCCGATCACCGACCTGATCGAGTGGGGTCGCGGCCAGCCGCACAACCTGGAGACGAAGCAGGAGATCGTACGGCGCTACAGCGAGGCGCTCTCGCACGCGGAGCCGCTTTTCCGCTTCATGCAGGAGAACCAGGCGACGGTGCGGGAGCTGCGCATCGGCGAGACCTTCAAGGACCGCATGCACGGGCTGCGGGAAATCCTCATGGACCCGGAGGCCAAACTGGTCGACCAGGTGCGCTCGCTCAGCGCGCTGTTCACCCTGCACGCCGGGATGTTCGTGATGCAGGACCTGGTGGACGACGTGGAGAAGCGCCGCCAGGCCGTGCTGGAGGTCGCCCTCGACCTGGTCACCCAGGCACACGAGCACGCCCACGCCGACGACTGAGCCGCCCGGTCGACTCACTCGACACGGACGGCTCGGAGGGCTCGGCCCAGTGGGGCCCGCTCGGCTCAGACGCGGACGCCCTTGCCCTTCAGGAACGGCACCGGGTTGAGCGCGGAGCCGTAGTTCGAGGTCTTACGGATCTCGAAGTGCAGGTGGGGACCCGTGGAGTTGCCGGTGGAGCCGGACAGGGCGATGTGCTGGCCGGTCTTCACCTTCTGGCCGATCCTGACGTCGACGCGGGACAGGTGCGCGTACTGGGAGTAGACGCCGTTCTCGTGCTTGATCACGATGGCGTTGCCGTACGCGGGACCGTCACCGGCGCCGTTGGGGCCGGCCTTGACCACGGTGCCGCCGTGCACGGCGACGACCTCGGTGCCGGTGGCCACGGCGAAGTCCTGGCCGCTGTGCTTGGCGACCCAGTGGGCGCCGGACTGGTTGAAGCCCGCGGAGAGCGAGTACTTCTTCACCGGGTCCACCCAGGAGGCCGCCGACGGAGCGGCGCTCGCGACTCCGGCGCCCAGCACGACCGGGACAGCGACACCGGCGGCCAGGAAGGCGGCACGGGTACGGAGCGAGGACGTACGGGGGGCACGGGACGTGAAGCGCTGGAACATCGAGACCTCGTGAACTCGGGGACAGGTCGGCCGCCCGGCGGACAGGTGTTCGCCGCTGCGGCCATCCCTTGGTAACCGATCGCCCCATCCGGGCGGAAGTGGGGCATCTACGGCGCCCAGTAGTAGATGGGCCCAAAACCACCTACCGCCTTGACAGCCCCCACGCCGACCCGGAAGCCCCCCGCGCGACGTGCCCGTTTCCACCCGAAACCAGGGATCTACGAGTGCTTTGCCCGCGCTTTACCCGCCTGGTGGATCCCACTATCGGGGCTAGTAAGGGATAAATCGCCTGTGCGGCATGTCACCGGCTTCGCGCTCCGACGGGGCTGTGAATGTGATGCAGACCCCTATCCGCCTACCGTTCGGTAACCCTACGGTTCCCCTCACGCCATCCGCACCACAGATCATGCACCTGCCATCCGGCACCGCATACGTGATGTGAGAGGAACCCCCACCGATGACCAGCCCCCTGGCGCGCCGCCTCACCGTGACCGCCGTCTCCGTGGCCGCCCTGGCCGCCGTGGCCGCCCCGGCCCGCGCAGCGGACGCCACCACGGCCCCGGCCACCACCGCGGCGGCGAGCGCCACGACCGGCAAGGTCGACTTCGCCACCTGGCAGAACGACTGCCAGACCGTGATGGACCAGGCCCTGCCCTACCTCAAGCAGCGCATCGCCGCCGCCAAGCCGGGCGACAAGCAGGCCATCGTCTTCGACATCGACAACACCACGCTGGACACCGACCTGGGCTTCACGGTCCCCCAGACGGCCAACAAGCCGGTCTTCGACGTCGCCCGGTACGCCCAGGAGCACGGCGTCGCCCTCTTCTTCGTGACCGCCCGGCCGGGCATCATCGAGGCGCCCACCAAGTGGAACCTCGAGTACGACGGCTACCAGGTCTCCGGCATCTACGTGCGCGGCCTGTTCGACCTCTTCAAGAACGTCGCGGACTACAAGACGGCCCAGCGCGTCGCCATCGAGAACAGGGGCTACGACATCATCGCCAACATCGGCAACAGCACGACCGACCTCTCCGGCGGCCACGCCGACCAGACCTTCAAACTGCCCGACTACAACGGCCAGCTCTCGTAAGCGCATTCCGAAGCCGGCCGTTACCCGCCGCGCGGGAAAACCGAAAGGGGCCGGTGCCAAAAGCACCGGCCCCTTCGGCTGAAGCGCCGCGGGTTTACGCGTCCTTGCTCAGGTTCGGGCCGCCGCCCGCCGCCTGCTCGATCGGCGGGGCGTCCGGCAGGGCCGACTTCTCCTCGCCGCGGAAGGTGAAGGTCGCGGAGTCGCCCTCGCCCTCCGTGTCCACGACCACGATGTGGCCGGGGCGCAGCTCGCCGAAGAGGATCTTCTCGGAGAGGCTGTCCTCGATCTCGCGCTGGATCGTACGGCGCAGCGGCCGGGCGCCCAGCACGGGGTCGTAGCCCCGCTTGGACAGCAGTTCCTTGGCGGACTGGGAGAGCTCGATGCCCATGTCCCGGTCCTTCAGGCGCTCGTCCACCTTGCTGATCATCAGGTCGACGATCCGCAGGATGTCCTCCTGCGTGAGCTGCGGGAAGACGACCACGTCGTCCACGCGGTTGAGGAACTCGGGCCGGAAGTGCTGCTTGAGCTCGTCCTGGACCTTGTTCTTCATGCGCTCGTAGTTGGTCTTCGTGTCACCCGAGGCCGCGAAGCCCAGGTTGAAGCCCTTGGAGATGTCCCGCGTGCCGAGGTTGGTCGTCATGATGATGACCGTGTTCTTGAAGTCCACGACCCGGCCCTGGGAGTCGGTCAGGCGGCCGTCCTCCAGGATCTGCAGCAGCGAGTTGAAGATGTCAGGGTGGGCCTTCTCGACCTCGTCGAACAGGACGACGGAGAACGGCTTGCGGCGCACCTTCTCGGTCAGCTGGCCGCCCTCTTCGTAGCCCACGTAGCCGGGGGGCGAGCCGAAGAGACGCGAGACCGTGTGCTTCTCACTGAACTCCGACATGTCGAGGGAGATCAGCGCGTCCTCGTCGCCGAAGAGGAACTCGGCGAGCGCCTTGGACAGCTCGGTCTTACCGACACCGGAGGGGCCGGCGAAGATGAACGAGCCACCGGGGCGCTTCGGGTCCTTCAGACCGGCACGCGTACGGCGGATCGCCTTGGACAGCGCCTTGACGGCGTCGACCTGGCCGATGACCCGCTTGTGCAGCTCGTCCTCCATGCGCAGCAGGCGGGAGGACTCCTCCTCGGTCAGCTTGAAGACCGGGATGCCGGTGGCCGTGGCGAGGACCTCGGCGATCAGCTCGCCGTCGACCTCGGCGACGACGTCCATGTCGCCGGCCTTCCACTCCTTCTCGCGCTTGGCCTTGGCGGCCAGGAGCTGCTTCTCCTTGTCGCGCAGCGAGGCGGCCTTCTCGAAGTCCTGCGAGTCGATCGCGGACTCCTTGTCCCGGCGGACGCCGGCGATCTTCTCGTCGAACTCGCGGAGGTCCGGCGGCGCGGTCATCCGGCGGATGCGCATCCGGGAGCCGGCCTCGTCGATCAGGTCGATGGCCTTGTCCGGCAGGAAGCGGTCCGAGATGTAGCGGTCGGCCAGGGTGGCGGCCTGGACCAGCGCCTCGTCGGTGATGGAGACGCGGTGGTGCGCCTCGTACCGGTCGCGCAGGCCCTTGAGGATCTCGATGGTGTGCGGCAGGGACGGCTCGGCGACCTGGATGGGCTGGAAGCGGCGCTCCAGGGCCGCGTCCTTCTCCAGGTGCTTGCGGTACTCGTCCAGCGTGGTCGCACCGATGGTCTGGAGTTCACCGCGGGCCAGCATCGGCTTGAGGATGGAGGCCGCGTCGATGGCGCCCTCGGCGGCACCCGCACCGACCAGCGTGTGCAGCTCGTCGATGAACAGGATGATGTCGCCGCGGGTGCGGATCTCCTTGAGGACCTTCTTCAGGCGCTCCTCGAAGTCACCGCGGTACCGGGAGCCGGCGACCAGGGCGCCGAGGTCCAGCGTGTACAGGTGCTTGTCCTTCAGCGTCTCGGGCACCTCGCCCTTGACGATGGCCTGGGCGAGGCCCTCCACGACGGCGGTCTTGCCGACGCCGGGCTCACCGATCAGCACCGGGTTGTTCTTGGTACGGCGGGACAGCACCTGCATGACCCGCTCGATCTCCTTCTCGCGCCCGATGACCGGGTCGAGCTTGGATTCGCGGGCGGCCTGGGTGAGGTTCCGGCCGAACTGGTCCAGGACCAGGGAGGTCGAGGGGGTGCCCTCGGCCGGGCCGCCGGCGGTGGCGGTCTCCTTGCCCTGGTAACCGGAGAGCAGCTGGATGACCTGCTGCCGCACCCGGTTGAGATCGGCACCCAGCTTGACCAGGACCTGGGCGGCGACGCCCTCGCCCTCACGGATCAGGCCGAGCAGGATGTGCTCCGTGCCGATGTAGTTGTGGCCCAGCTGAAGGGCCTCGCGGAGCGACAGCTCCAGGACCTTCTTGGCACGGGGGGTGAAGGGGATGTGGCCGGACGGGGCCTGCTGGCCCTGACCGATGATCTCCTCCACCTGCTGACGGACCGCCTCAAGCGAAATGCCGAGGCTCTCCAGGGCCTTAGCGGCGACACCTTCGCCCTCGTGGATGAGACCCAGGAGGATGTGCTCGGTGCCGATGTAGTTGTGGTTGAGCATCCGGGCTTCTTCCTGAGCCAGGACGACAACCCGCCGCGCGCGGTCGGTGAACCTCTCGAACATCGTTAATCGCTCCTCAGAGCGGTCAGGCAGTAAGGGGACGCTCCCCTCTCTGTCCTTCCGCAGCTTAGTCCCGCAAGCGGGGACCGCTCATTCCAACTGCCGACACCGTCCGGATCACCTCCGCTCTCGCGGAGACAAGCTGCTGCCTCCTGACCGCGAACGCCGACATCTGCTCCAACCCGATGGTGCGAGACGATGTTCCCGCAGGCCAGGCAGTTACCCCACTCGCCACTACGCCGATGGCGAACGGGAGACCGCCGCGCCCACGCGTCGCCCCCTCCCACTAGGCATGTCTTACCCGCGGGGACTGACACTCCATGCCGAGCGCACCGGTTCCCTCCGCTATGGGCGAACAACCTTGCGGCTCCCCATCCCACCGGGCGCCCGCTTTTCCGGCACGCTGTGCGATCAGTGGGGCACTCAGCGTAACTCGCCGCCTGTCCCGCCTGTTGCACCCGGCATGACTGGCACGGTCTCCACGACCTCCACGGTCCCCCTTCCCCGCCGCCCCGTCGAACCGGGAGCGCCCGGTGCGCCCGGTGTGCGCGGACGCGGGCCGGGGTGGCGCGAGGTCCGGCGCTGGTACGAGCACGAGCTGGGCTGGCCGACCGTGCCCGGACCGCCGCCGGGGCTGCCGGCCGGGGTGCGCTTCGACGTCCTGGACGTGCCGGCCGAGGCGGGCGCGCGGGCGCTGCGGCATCTCGCGCCGGGCTCGCCGGTGGCCCTGCGGGGCGACCGGATGCGGCTGCTGGTGGCCGCGGGCTGCGCGGAGGAGCTGCCGGGGCTGCTGGACTGGCTGGAGTGGGGCGCCGTGGCGCTCGATCTGCGGGCCCTGGGGGCGGGAGACGTCCTTCAGGCGCCCCTGCCGCCCGGCCGGCCGCTGCCGCCGTCCGGCAGCCCGAAGGGGGCCGCCGTGTGGCTGCGGCCCCCTGTGCCGGGACGCGAGGCGGATGCCCCGCTGCCCGCGATGCCGGGCGTGGGGCGCGAGGGGAGCGCCCCGGATCTCGTACGGCTGGTGGACACGGTGGCAGCGTGGTGTCACCGCGTCCGGCTGCGGCGGGAATGCGGCGGGGTGCCGGTCTCGCCGTAGCGCCGTACTGACGGTCGTGCCGTACTGATGGTCGTACCGATATCCGGCCGCTTCGGCCGATCAGCCGTTGGCCTTCTCGTACGCCTCGCGGATGGAGGCGGGGACGCGGCCGCGGTCGTTGACCTCCAGGCCGTTCTCCTTGGCCCAGGCGCGGATCGCCGCGGTGTCCTGGTTGCCGCCGGCGGCGGCGCGCGTCTTTCCGCGGCCGCCGGAGGCACGGCCACCGGTGCGACGGCCACCCTTGACATAAGGGTCGAGAAGGCCGCGCAGCTTGTCCGCATTGGCGGTCGTGAGATCGATCTCGTACGTCTTGCCGTCCAGCGCGAACGTCACCGTCTCGTCCGCCTCGCCGCCGTCGAGGTCGTCGACAAGAAGGACCTGAACCTTCTGTGCCACCGGATTTCCTTTCATCGATAACGTTGAGGGTCAGGGTGCGCGCGTCCGCCCGTTTCGCCGCCCCTGTTATATGCAGTACTGCGATACGTCGGAAAGCAAACCGCTTTTGCGGGAAAAACACAAACCCCTGGGAGAGCGGTGGGGAGGGGGCAGCGGCCGGAAAGATGCGCGTTTCGGACATAGGGCACCGCGCATAGTCGCCGGGCAAAGACGATCACAGATGCAGAAGCATCCGGCTGTTGCCCAGGGTGTTCGGTTTCACTCGTTCGAGTCCGAGGAACTCCGCGACGCCCTCGTCATAGGAACGCAGCAGCTCCGCGTAGACATCGGTGTCGACGGGTGTCTCGCCGATCTCGACGAAGCCGTGCTTCCCGAAGAAGTCGACTTCGAAGGTCAGGCAGAAAACCCGGCGAACACCGAGCCAGCGCGCGGTCTGGAGCAACTTCTCCAGCAACTGATGGCCGACGCCCGCGCCCTTGAGGCCGGGCTTCACCGCGAGAGTGCGGACTTCCGCGAGGTCCTCCCACATGACGTGCAGCGCGCCGCAGCCGACGACCTCGGCGTTGTCGTCCCGTTCCGCGACCCAGAACTCCTGGATGTCCTCGTAAAGCGTGACCGTGGCTTTGTCGAGCAGGATGCGGCCCTGGACGTAGGCGTCGAGGAGCCGGCGCACGGCCGGCACATCGCCGGTCCTGGCCCGGCGGACCGTGATGGCTTTTGCGGAGACTTCGGGGTGCTTCGCGGACATGGGCGGACGCTATCGCCCGGCGGCGTCCTGAGCCGAGCCGGGGTTCTCCTGTTGCTCCGCTTGTGCGGCCCGCGGTTCGGCGGCTTCGGGGGCTTGCCGGGTTTCCGGTCCCTGGACGATGCGTACGGCGTCCTGAAGGGCCTGGCGCTGTTCCTCGCTCATCATCCCGAAGAACGCGACGAGTGCGGCGGCGGGGTTGTCGCTCTGCGACCAGGCGTCGTTCATGAGGGCGGCGGCGTAGGCGGCGCGGGTGGAGACGGCCTCATATCGATAGGCCCGTCCTTCCGCCTCGCGGCGGACCCAGCCCTTCTGATGGAGATTGTCCAAAACCGTCATCACGGTGGTGTACGCGATGGTGCGTTCCTGCTGGAGGTCTTCCAGGACTTCTCGAACGGTCACCGGGCGGTTCCACTTCCACACCCGCGTCATGACCGCGTCTTCGAGTTCTCCCAAGGGGCGAGGCACAGCTCAGAACAATAGTGGGAGATCCTGGCGATGGCGTGCCAGACGTGGCGAAACCTTACGAACCAGGACAAAAAGGGCGTGTCTAGGGAAAATAGCGCTTCCCCCCTGACCCTCGGCGGTCCCTCGGGGCGGCTCAGGCGTCGGTCGCGGCGGATGTGCCGCCGGCCGCCTCCGCCCGCGCGATGGCGGCGTCGACGGCCGCGTCCTCCTTGGCCTTGGCCGCCCCGCCCTGGGTCTTCACGATCACCCGGACCACACCGATGAAGAACACGGCCATCACGACCGGGGGCACAAGCGCGGAGACATAGTCCATGCGACCAGAGTAGCCATGCCCTACCGGGCGAATCGGGCGGGGTGGGGGTACGCCGAGGCGGCTGTACGGACATGCCGCCGACCACGGAGAACGGCCGTCACCGGGCGGGCGCCCGCCGCCGGTGGGCGCCCCGGTGCGGGTCAGCAGACCAGTTGCTGCGGCGGGGCCGGGGGCTTGCGGCGCGGGAAGACCTCGCCGGGGGTGGGGATGGGGCGCTTGGGGGCGGCCGGGTCGGGGCGCTCGGCGGGGGCCGGCTTCGGGGCGGGCTTGGGGGGCTGCTTGCCGGCGTCCTCCGACGGGCGCCCGGCGCCGCCCGACAGGGCCAGCAGGCGCGTGCGCGCGGGCGGCACCGCCGGTGCCGGGACCCTGCGCGCGCCCTGCGCGAAGCGGGCCCGTACGTCCTGTTCCGCGAGCGCCCGGCAGCGTTCCAGCAGCGCCGCCGCCCTCGGGTTCCCGCGCAGTGCCCGCAGCGCCGCGAGGTCGTCCGGCACCGGCCGGTACGCGGCGCCCAGCGCCTCCTCCAGGAGGGTGAAGTAGCCGGCCGCGGTACCCGGCAGCGCGGCCCGGTAGCGGTCCAGATCGGCCAGCAGGAAGGCGCGCAGTCTCACCCCCTCGTGGATCGCCTCGTCGAGCGACTCGGCGAGGCGGAGGCAGTCCTGTACGTCCTGGGCGGACGTGCGGCCGGGGTGAAGGGCGAGGGCGAGGGCGCGGCGGAGCACACGCAGCTCCTCCGCGCCGAACGCCATGCCGCCGCGGGATCCGTATGGCGTGGGCATGCGGCGACGCTACCGCTAATCGGACAAAAGCGTCACAACGGGATGATGTGTCGCGAGGGTTTCCCTCTAAAGCCGCGACACGTTCCGCTAAAGCCGCGACACGTTCCGCTCGTACACCAGCCGCAGCCCGATCAGCGTCAGCCACGGCTGGTGCTCGTCGATCACCGATGCCTCGCCGAGCACCATCGGCGCCAGCCCGCCCGTCGCGATCACCGTCACGTCGTCCGGGTCGTCCGCCAGCTCGCGCGCCATCCGGCCCACCACCCCGTCGACCTGGCCGGCGAACCCGTACACGATGCCCGCCTGCATGGCCTCGACCGTGTTCTTGCCGATCACGCTGCGCGGCCGGGCCACCTCGATCTTGCGGAGCTGGGCGCCCTTGACGCCGAGCGCGTCGACGGAGATCTCGATGCCGGGGGCGATGACACCGCCCACGTACTCGCCGCGCGCGGAGATCGCGTCGAAGGTGGTCGCCGTACCGAAGTCGACCACGATCGCCGGACCGCCGTACAGGTCCACCGCCGCGGCCGAGTTGACGATGCGGTCGGCGCCGACCTCCTTGGGGTTGTCGGTGAGGATGGGCACGCCGGTCTTGACGCCCGGCTCGACCAGGACCGCCGGGACGTCGCCGTAGTAGCGCCGGGTGACCTCGCGCAGCTCGTGCAGGACCGAGGGGACGGTGGCGCAGATCGCTATCCCGTCGATGCCGTCGCCCAGTTCGTCGCCGAGCAGCGGGTGCATGCCCATCAGGCCCTGGAGCAGCACCGCCAGTTCGTCCGCCGTGCGGCGGGCGTCGGTGGAGATGCGCCAGTGCTCCACGATGTCCTCGCCGTCGAACAGGCCGAGGACGGTTTGCGTGTTGCCGACGTCGATCGTGAGCAGCATGGCCGTTACTCCGCCTCCCGCAGGTCCAGGCCGATGTCCAGGATCGGCGAGGAGTGGGTGAGCGCGCCGACGGCGAGGAAGTCGACGCCCGTGTCGGCGTAGGCGCGCGCGGTGGCGAGCGTCAGGCGGCCGGAGGCCTCCAGGAGCGCCCGCCCGGCCACGATGCCCACGGCCTCCGCGCACTCGCCGGGCGTGAAGTTGTCCAGCAGGATCAGGTCGGCGCCCGCCTCCACGACCTCGCGCAGCTGGTGCAGCGTGTCGACCTCGACCTCGATCGGCACGTCCGGGAAGGACTCCCGTACGGCCTTGAATGCCTCGGCGACGCCGCCGGCCGCGACCACGTGGTTGTCCTTGACGAGGGCCGCGTCCGACAGGGACATGCGGTGGTTGACGCCGCCGCCCGCGCGGACCGCGAACTTCTCCAGGGCGCGCAGGCCCGGCGTCGTCTTGCGGGTGTCGCGGACCTTGGTCTTCGTGCCCTCCAGGGCGTCCGCCCACGCGCGCGTCGCGGTCGCGATGCCGGACAGGCGGCACAGCAGGTTCAGCGCGCTGCGCTCGGCGGTGAGCAGGTCGCGGGTGCGGGTGGTGACGGACAGCAGCTTCTGCCCGGCCTCGACCCGGTCGCCGTCCTCCACGTGCCGCTCGACCTCGAACTCGTCCGTGCAGACCACGGAGAGCACGGCCTCGGCGACCCGCAGCCCGGCCACGACGCCCGCCTCGCGCGCGGTGAAGTCACCGGTGGCGACGGCCTCCTCGGAGATGGTCGCGACCGTGGTCACGTCCACCCCGCCGGCCAGGTCCTCCTGGATGGCCACGGTGGCGATGTCCTCGACCTCGACCGGGTCGAGCCCGGCATCGGCCAGCAGCTCGGCGAGCACGGGGTCGAGCCCGCACTCCAGGTACTCCTCGTCGTGCTCCGCGCCGCAGCCGCAGCCGTCGCCGCAGCCGCCGGTCGTCACGAGGGGAAGGTCGTCGGTGCTCACGTCTGTCACTGCTCCTGAAGCGCTGGGCATTACCTGATAGGGGGGAAGTCTGCGGTGTCGGTGGGGCGCACCGCCAGCGAACGGTCGCGATCGAGCCTGACGACGATGTGGCGGCGCCAGTTGGCGTCGTCGCGCTCGGCGAAGTCCTCGCGCCAGTGGCAGCCGCGGGTCTCCTCGCGCAGCAGCGCGGCGGCGACCAGGACGCGGGCCACGCACAGGAGGTTGGTGGCCTCCCAGGTGTCCACGCCGGGCTCGGCGGTCTTGCCGTGCACGTCCAGCGCGTCGCGGGCGTCCGTGTGCAGCCGCTGGAGCTGCTCGGCGGCCCCCGCGAGGGACCCGGCGCTGCGCAGCACGCCCGCGCCCTCGGTCATGATCCGCTGGATGGCGAACCGGGACTCGGGGGCGAGCAGCGGGTGCGCGGGCCTGCCGGTGTGCGGGACCGGCTCGGGCACCCGCGCGCGCAGGCCGTCGGCGGCGCGCTCGGCGGCGATGTCCGCGGCGATCCGCTCGGCGTAGACCAGGCCCTCCAGGAGGGAGTTGGAGGCGAGCCGGTTGGCGCCGTGCACGCCGGTGCAGGCGCACTCCCCGCTCGCGTACAGGCCCGGCACGGTGGTGCGGCCGTGGTCGTCGGTGCGCACGCCCCCGGAGGCGTAGTGGGCGGCCGGGGCGATCGGGATGGGCTCGGTGACCGGGTCGATGCCGTTGGCCCGGCAAGCAGCCAGGATGGTCGGGAAGCGGTGCGCCCACATCTCGGCGCCGAAGTGGCGGGCGTCCAGGAACATGTGCTCGGCGTCCTGCTCCTGCATCCGCCGCATGATGGCCTTGGCGACGATGTCCCGCGGCGCCAGCTCGGCCAGTTCGTGCTGCCCGAGCATGAAGCGGGTGCCGCCGGCGTCCACCAGGTGGGCGCCCTCGCCGCGCACCGCCTCGGAGACCAGCGGCTGCTGGCCCTCGGCGTCGGTGCCGAGGAACAGCACGGTCGGGTGGAACTGCACGAACTCCAGGTCGCTGACCTCGGCGCCGGCGCGCAGCGCGAGCGCCACGCCGTCGCCGGTGGACACCGACGGGTTGGTGGTGGCGGCGAACACCTGGCCCATGCCGCCGGTGGCGAGGACCACCGCGGGGGCGTGCACGGCGCCCACGCCGTCGTGCTGGCCCTCGCCCATGACGTGCAGCGTGACGCCGGCCGTGCGGCCCCCGGCGTCCGTGAGCAGGTCCAGGACGAGCGCGTTCTCGATGGTGCGCAGGCCGCGCGCGCGGACCGCCTCGACCAGCGCGCGGGAGATCTCGGCGCCGGTGGCGTCGCCGCCCGCGTGCGCGATCCGGCGCCGGTGGTGGCCGCCCTCGCGGGTGAGGGCGAGGCCGCCCCCGGCGGACTCGTCGAAGTGCGCGCCGGTCTCGATGAGCCGTCGTACCGCGTCCGGGCCCTCGGTGACCAGGAGGCGTACGGCCGCCTCGTCGCACAGGCCGGCGCCCGCCACCAGGGTGTCGTCCAGGTGCTGTTCGGGGGTGTCGCCCTCGCCGAGGGCGGCCGCGATGCCGCCCTGGGCCCAGCGGGTGGAGCCGTCGTCCAGGCGGGCCTTGGTGACGACCACCGTGCTCAGCCCGGCGGCCTCGCAGCGCAGGGCGGCGGTCAGCCCGGCCACGCCGGAGCCGACGACGACCACGTCCGCGGCGATGGCCCAGCCGGGGGCGGGTGCGTGCAGTCGTATGCCGGTGCTGGTCACGAGGCGGCTCCGAGGGTGCCGAAGGTGAGCGGGAGGTTGTCGATCAGCCGGGTGGCGCCGACCCGCGCCGCGACGGCGAGTACGGCCTCGCCGGCGAAGTCGTCGCCGATCTCGGTGAAGTCGGACGGGTCGACCAGGGCGAGGTAGTCCAGTTCGAGCGGCGGGTCGTAGTGCGCGGCCTCGTCCAGGACCTGGCGGGCGGCGGCGCGGACGGCGGCCGGGCCGCCCGGCGCGGCGGTGGCCACCGCGTGCGCGTCGGCGGCCGCGCGGGACTCCCCTATCGCGCTCAGCGCCTCCGCGCGCGCCTGGGTGGCGGGCACCTCGCGGGCCCGCGCGCGCAGCGCCTCCTGGGCGGCGTGCCGGTCGCGGCCGGCGAACAGCGCGCGGGACAGGGCGAGGGCGGTGCGGCGCTCGTCGGGCGACAGGAAGCGGTTGCGGCTGGACAGCGCGAGCCCGTCCTCCTCGCGCGCGGTCGGCACGCCGACGATCTCGATGCCGAAGTTCAGGTCCCGCACCATGCGCCGGATCAGGGCGAGCTGCTGGGCGTCCTTCTGGCCGTAGAGGGCGACGTCGGGGCGGGTGAGGTGGAGCAGTTTGGCGACGACGGTCAGCATGCCGTCGAAGTGGCCGGGCCGGGAGGCACCCTCCAGGCGTTCGCCCATCGGGCCCGCGGTGACGCGGACCTGGGGGTCGCCGCCGGGGTAGACCTCGTCCACGGAGGGCGCGAACACGGCGTCCGCACCGGCCTGTTCGGCGACCTTCAGATCGGCGTCCAGGGTGCGCGGGTAGCGGTCCAGGTCCTCGCCCGCGCCGAACTGGAGCGGGTTGACGAAGACGGTGACGACGACCTCGCCGTCCGGGCCGGCGATCTCGCGCGCGGAGCGGATGAGGGTGGCGTGGCCTTCGTGCAGCGCGCCCATGGTCATCACGACGGCGCGGCGGCCCGTGCGGGGGCGGGCGTGCAGTTCCCGCGCGGTGCTGAGCAGGGCGGTGGTCATCGGTCGTTCCCCTCGGTGCCGGTCGGGCCGTCGGTGCCGTCGTCGGTGTTGTCGGTGTTGTCGGCGTTGTCGGCGTTGTCGTCGCTCTCGGTGCCGGGTGTCCGCGGTACGCCGGGTGCGCCCGTGGCCGTGCCGTCGGCCAGCGCGCCGAGCAGGTCCGCGGCGAGTTCCGGCTTGAGCAGGCCGTGCGCGAGGGCGCGGTCGGCGGTGGCGCGGGCCATCGCGACGTAGCCCGCGACGGCCGCCGGGGCGTGCTCGCGCAGCTCCACGAGGTGCGCGGCGACGGTCCCGGCGTCCCCGCGCGCGACCGGCCCGGTCAGGGCCGCGTCCCCGGAGCGCAGGGCGTTGTCCAGGGCGGCGCCGAGCAGCGGGCCGAGCATCCGGTCGGGGGCCTCGACACCGGCCGTGCGCAGCAGTTCCATGGCCTGCGCGACCAGGGTGACCAGGTGATTGGCGCCGAGCGCGAGGGCCGCGTGGTAGAGCGGGCGGTTCTCCTCGCTGATCCACTCCGGCTCGCCGCCCATCTCGATCACCAGGGCCTGGGCGGCCAGCCGCAGCTCCTCGGGCGCGGTGACGCCGAAGGAGCAGCCCGCGAGGCGCTGGACGTCCACGGGGGTGCCGGTGAAGGTCATCGCGGGGTGCAGCGCGAGCGGCAGGGCACCGGCCCGCAGGGCGGGGTCGAGCACCTTGGCGCCGTACCGCCCGGAGGTGTGCACGAGCAGCTGTCCGGGCCGTACGGCACCGGTCTCGGCGAGCCCCGTGACCAGGGCGGGCAGCACATCGTCGGGGACGGTGAGCAGCACCAGGTCGGCGCGCTCCAGGACCTCGGCCGGCGGCACCAGGGGCACGCCCGGAAGCAGGTCCTCGGCGCGCCTGCGGGAGGCGTCGGAGACACCGGAGACGGCCACCGGCCGATGCCCGGCGAGCTGGAGGGACGCGGCCAGCGCGGGGCCCACCCGGCCGGCGCCCACGACGCCGACGGTGAGCCGCGCGGGGCGGTCCCGGTGGTCTTGCTGGTGGACTGTACTCACGCGACGACGGCCTTCCCGTTCCAGTCCGCTTCGGGTACCGGACGATGTACCGGACGATTTCTCGTCATGTTAACGCTATCTCGGTCCGCCGCCGACCGGTTGTCCACAGGCTGTGGGTTTCACCACGCGGGTCGCGCCCGTATATGCGGTGCCACGCGCGGCCCCGGCGCGGCATGATCCCAGGCATGACCGAGACATCCGGGCAGGACCAGGACACGGAACCGACCGGGCAGGAGACGGAACCTGCGAGCGGGGAGCGGGCGGAGCCCACGGCCGGGGAGCGGTGGGCGGCCGTACGGCGGCGGGGCGCGCGCCGGCTGAGCCACGCGCCCGCGGGCGACTCGGTCCGCGACCGCCTCGCGGACCTGGCGGAGGCGGGCGCGGAGGTGTACGACCTGGACGAACCGGCCGACGTCTACGGCAACCGGATCGTCGCCGCCCTGGAGGAACGGGTCGCCGCGCTGCTGGGCACCGGGGACGCCGCGTTCTTCCCCACGGGCACCATGGCCCAGCAAGTGGCGCTGCGCTGCTGGGCGGGCCGTACCGGCAACCCCGCGGTGGCCCTGCACCCGCTGTCCCACCCCGAGGTGCACGAGCGCGACGCCCTCAGCCAGGTCAGCGGGCTGCGCCCGGTGCACGTGGGCAGCGGGACCAGCCTGCCGACGGCCGCGGAGATACGCGACCTGGCGGAGCCCTTCGGGACGCTGATGCTCGAACTGCCGCTCCGGGACGCCGGTTTCGTGCTGCCCACCTGGGAGGAGCTGACCGAGCTGGTGGAGGCGGCGCGGGAGCGTGACGCGGTGGTGCACTTCGACGGCGCGCGCCTGTGGGAGTGCACCGAGCACTTCGGGCGCCCCCTGGCGGAGATCGCGGGCCTGGCCGACAGCGTCTACGTGTCGTTCTACAAGTCCCTCGACGGCCTCGGCGGCGCCGCGCTCGCCGGGCCGCGCACGCTGGTCGAGGAGGCGCGGACCTGGCGGCACCGGTACGGCGGGCAGGTCTTCCAGCAGTTCCCGACCGCGCTGTCCGCGCTGATCGGCCTGGAGCGCGCGCTGCCCCGGCTGCCCGAGTACGTCCGCCACGCGCGCGTGGTCGCCGCCGCGCTGCGCGAGGGGTTCGCCGAAGCGGGGCTCGCCTGGGCGCGGGTGCACCCCGAGGTGCCGCACACCCACGAGTTCCAGGTCTGGCTGCCGTACGAGCCCGAGGTGCCGGCCGAGGCGGCGCTGCGGCAGGCCGAGGAGACCTCGGTGGCCCTCTTCCCCGGCCACTGGTCCGGCGCCGCGGGCCCCGGCATGGCCCGCACGGAGGTCTCCGTGCGGGCGTCCGGCCTGGAGTGGACGGCGGAGGATGTGCGGGCCGCCGTACGGGAGTTCGCGCGGCGGCTGCCGGGGCGGGAAGGGGGCTCGCCGGGGGTCGCCGGGTGATCCGGCGGCGGTAAGGCGCGGGCGGCGGAGGCGGGTGTCAGCCGTGGCCGCCGGCCCGCACCAGGCCGGTCTCGTAGGCAAGCACCACCACCTGCACCCGGTCCCGCAGCCCCAGCTTGGTGAGGATGCGGCCCACATGGGTCTTCACGGTCGCCTCGGACAGCACCAGCCGCGCCGCGATCTCCCCGTTGGACAGACCCTGCGCGACCAGCACCATCACCTCGCGCTCCCGCTCGGTGAGCCGCTCCAGCTCCTTGTGCTCGGGGTCCCGGCCGCCGGAGGGCAGCATCGGCGCGAACCGGTCCAGCAGGCGCCGCGTGGTCGAGGGCGCCACCACGGCGTCACCGCTGTGCACGGCGCGGATGGCGGCCAGCAGCTCACCGGGCGGCACGTCCTTGAGCATGAAGCCGGACGCGCCCGCCTTCAGCCCGGAGAAGGCGTACTCGTCCAGGTCGAACGTGGTCAGGATCAGCACCTTGGGCGCGTCCGGCTGCGCGCAGATGCGCCGGGTGGCCTCCACGCCGTCGAGCTTGGGCATGCGGACGTCCATCAGGACGACGTCGACCGCGGTGGAGCGCAGCGCCTCCAAGGCCTCGACGCCGTCCCCCGCCTCGGCGACGACCTCCATGTCCGGCTGGGCGGCGAGCACCATCCCGAACCCGGTGCGCAGCAGCACCTGGTCGTCGACGAGCATCACGCGGATCGTCATCGGGGTCCTTCTTCCATCCGTCTTCGGTGACTCAGTGCGCCGGTTTGAGCGGCAGAAGTGCGCTGATGCGGAAGCCCCCGCCGGGACGCGGCCCGGCGTCCAGGGTGCCGCCGACCATGCCGACGCGTTCGCGCATCCCGATCAGTCCGTGCCCCCGGCCGTCGGCGCCGCCCTCCTCGTACAGCTCCTGCGGGGCGCCCTTGCCGTCGTCCTCCACGAGCAGGCCCAGACCGTCGTCGAAGTACACCAGACGAACGCTCGCACCCGCGTTCGGCCCGCCGTGCTTGCGGGTGTTGGTGAGCGCCTCCTGCACGATCCGGTACGCGGTCAGCTCCACCCCGCTGGGCAGCGGGCGCGGGGTGCCCTCCACCCTGAAGTCGACGGGCAGGCCGGAGCTGCGGCACTGCTCGATCAGCTCGTCGATCTGCTCGACGTCGGGCTGCGGGACGTACTCCCCGCTCTCCTGGTGCTCTCCGGTGCGCAGCACGCCCAGCAGGCGGCGCATCTCGGCGAGGGCCTGCCTGCCGGTCGAGGAGATCGTCTCCAGGGCCTTCCTGGCCTGGTCGGGGGCGGCGTCCAGGACGTAGGCGGCGCCGTCGGCCTGGACCACCATCACGGACACGTTGTGCGCGACGACGTCGTGCAGTTCGCGGGCGATCCGGGCGCGCTCGGCGGCGACCGCGACCTTCGACTGCGCCTCGCGCTCCTTCTCCAGGCGGGCCGCGCGCTCCTCCAGCTGGGCGAAGTAGGCGCGCCGGGTGCGCATGGAGTCGCCGAGCACCCAGGCGAGCGCGAACGGCACGGTCTGGAAGGCCACGATGGCGAGCCGCCCGGCGAAACTGGAGTGCTCGGCCGGCCAGCGCAGCTGCGCCATGGCCGCGGCGCAGAAGCTGGCCGCCAGGGCGAGCCGGGAGGCCCAGCGCGCGCCCATGGTGGCGACCGTGTAGGCGATCACCAGCAGCGCGAAGTCGGCGACGCCCGTCTCCACGTCCAGCACGAGCTGGGCGAGGCCGGTGGCGAGCGCCAGCAGCAGCATCGGCTCCGGGAACCGGCGGCGCAGCGCGACGACGACGCACAGCACGGCGGAGACGGCGATCCCCGCGCCGAGCGATGCCCGGTGGCCGGGCGTGCCGCGCAGATTGGCCTCGCTGAGCGCCGACAGCGCGAACAGGACGACGGCCCAGAAGGAGTCGACCCCGGTCGGGTGGCGGCGGAGGAAGTCGTAGAGGCGCTGCACGTAACCCAGAGTAGGGAAACGGAATGCCCGCACGGGTCAACCGGAGGGCCGATCCGGGCCCGGCGGACGTACTCCCCAAGGTGGAGGAGATGATCATCTGGGCGCCTAGTCTGGTGCCGTGACGCAGCAGAGGCCGGGGCAGGAGCGGGAGGCGTCCGGTGGCGCGGGTCCGCGGGGCTGGCGGGCGGCGGCCGAGGCGGCCCTGTACGGCCCGGCCGGCTTCTACCGGCGACCGGAGGGGCCCGCCGGGCACTTCCGTACGTCCGTGCACGCCTCGCCGCTGTTCGCGCGGGCCGTGGCGGAACTGCTCCGCCGGGTCGACACGGCGCTGGGACGGCCCGCGGCGCTGGACTTCGTGGACATGGCCGCCGGGCGGGGCGAGCTGGTCGCCGGGGTGCTCGCCGCCCTGCCGGCCGAGGTGGCGGCGCGCGTGCGGCCGTACGCCGTCGAGATCGCCGGCCGCCCCGCGGGCCTGGACGAACGCGTCGACTGGCGCGCGGAGCCGCCGCGGGAGATCACCGGGCTGCTGTTCGCCAACGAGTGGCTGGACAACGTGCCCGTGGACGTGGCGGAGACGGACCCGGCGGGCGTGCCCCGGTACGTGCTGGTCGGCGCCGACGGCTCCGAGCGCCTCGGCGCCCCGGTGACCGGCGCGGACGCGGACTGGCTGGCGCGCTGGTGGCCGCCGGGCGAGGAGGGGGCGCGGGCGGAGATCGGGCTGCCCCGCGACCGGGCGTGGGCAGCGGTCGCGGGGCGGGTGACGCGGGGGCTCGCGGTGGCCGTGGACTACGCGCACACCATCGGCGCGCGCCCCCCGTTCGGCACCCTCACCGGCTTCCGCGCGGGCCGCGAGACGACCCCGGTACCGGACGGGACCTGCGACATCACGGCCCATGTCGCCCTGGACGCGTGCGCGGCGGCATCCCCGGCCCCGGCGCGTCTGCTGACCCAGCGCGCCGCCCTGCACGCCCTCGGCATCACCGGCGCGCGCCCCCCGCTCGCGCTCGCCTCCTCCGACCCCGCCGGGTATGTGCGCGCCCTGGCGGGTGCCGGGGAGGCCGCCGAACTCACCGCCACGGGCGGCCTCGGCGACTTCGGCTGGCTGGTCCAGCCGGTGGGCATCCCGGACCCGCTGGCCTGAGCCGGCCTGCCTGGCTTGGCGATGCCGCCTACTTGTCGATGCCGTCGCTTACTTGTCGATGCCGTCGGCTACTTGTCGATACCGACGCCTACTTGTCGATGCCGTCGGCTACTTGTCGATGTCGCCGACCACGAAGAACATCGAGCCCAGGATCGCCACCATGTCCGCCACCAGCGTGCCGGGCAGCAGTTCGGTGAGCGCCTGGATGTTGTTGTACGACGCCGAGCGCAGCTTGAGCCGGTACGGGGTCTTCTCGCCCTTGCTGACCAGGTAGTACCCGTTGATGCCGAGCGGATTCTCGGTCCAGGCGTACGTATGGCCCTCGGGCGCCTTCAGCACCTTCGGCAGGCGCTGGTTGATCGGTCCGGGCGCCAGCTCCGCGATCCGGTCCAGGCAGGCGTCCGCGAGGTCCAGCGCGTTGTGCGTCTGCGCGAGCAGCACCTCGAAGCGGGCGAGGCAGTCGCCCTCGCTCCGGGTGACGACCTCCAGCGTGTCCTGGAGCTCGCCGTACGCCAGGTACGGCTCGTCGCGGCGCAGGTCGAAGTCGACGCCCGAGCCGCGCGCGATGGGCCCGCTCACGCCGTAGGCGTGCACCGCCTCGGGAGCGAGCGCGCCGACCCCGCGCGTGCGCCCCCGGAAGATCTCGTTGCCGAGCACCAGGTCGTCGAAGACGTCCATGCGCGAGCGCACCGCGGCGACAGCGGCCCGGACGCGCGCCGTCCACCCGGCGGGCAGGTCCTCCTTGAGGCCGCCGACGCGGTTGAACATGTAGTGCATGCGCCCGCCGGAGACCTCCTCCATGACGTTCTGGAGCACCTCGCGCTCGCGGAACGCGTAGAACACCGGCGTGATGCCGCCCAGTTCCAGCGGGTAGGAGCCGAGGAACATCAGGTGGTTGAGCACCCGGTTCAGCTCGGCGAGCAGGGTGCGCGTCCACACCGCGCGCTCGGGAACCTCCATGCCGAGCATCCGCTCCACGGCGAGGACCACGCCCAGCTCGTTCGAGAACGCCGACAGCCAGTCGTGGCGGTTGGCCAGCATGATGATCTGCCGGTAGTCCCGCGCCTCGAAGAGTTTCTCGGCACCGCGGTGCATATAGCCGATCACCGGCTCGGCGCGCACGATGCGCTCCCCGTCCAGCACCAGCCTGAGCCGCAGTACGCCGTGCGTGGACGGGTGCTGGGGCCCGATGTTGAGCACCATGTCGGTGCTCTCCGCGGCACCGCCGATCCCGACCGTGGTCTGCGTCGTAGGACTCATGCCCCCAGTCTCCCCCATGCCGGGACACGCGAAGGCCCGGCTCCCTGTGTGCGGGGGCCGGGCCTTCGCCGTGGACGTGCCGTCGTCAGGAGGCCGCGCTGCGCAGCCCCTGGAGGTCGATCACCTCGGTCTCGTCGTGCGCCGTCAGGTCGATGACCTGGCCGACACCGCGCGCGCTGTCGTCGGCGGGCTTGAACTCCGCCTCCGCCTCGGCCTTGTGCACGGCCAGCGCCTCCTGGCCGACGACATCGGCCAGGTCCTCGTTCTGCACGGCGTCCAGCGCGGCCTTCGGCGCCGCCTTCTGCGTGCCGAAGAAGTCGAAACCACCCTCGGCCAGCGGGCGCCGCGCGGGCGATGCCGGTACGACGGCCACGGCGGTCGGCACGGTGAAGTGCCCGGCGGTCGCCCCCACGGGAGCCTCGGAAGCGGCGGACACGGCGGAACCGGCGGCGGAGGCCGCGGGGACTGCGGAAGCCTCGGGAGTCGTGGGGGCCCCGGCAGACGCAGGGGCCTCGGGGACCGAGGACGCCTCGGGAGACGTGGGTACCTTGGGGGCCCTACCGGTCTCGGGGGCGTCCGGGGCGTCCGGGGCCTCCGTCGCCTGCGACACCGCGGGCTCGCCGGCCTTCGCGTGCCCCTCGGCCGTCAGCGGCCGGTCCTGCGCCGCCTCGCCGCCCGGTACGTTCTGAACGCCCTCGGCGTCCTCAAGGCTCCCAGCGCCCGCCGCACCCCCGGCTTCCGGCGTGTCCTCCGTCCCGGCCTCCGGCGCGACCCCGGCCCGCGCCTCGCCCAGCCCGGCTATGTCCCCCTCGGCACCCTCCCCTTTGGCACCGGCCCCCTCGGCGGTGGCGGACCCGGCGCTCCCGGCGGAATCCCGCTCGAACGCGGCGAGCGCCCGCAGCGCCTGCCCGTACAGCTTGGCGCCCCCGGCCGAGAAGACGTCGTACGCCTTCCCGGTCCCGGCGACGGCCTCCGGCTCCCCGCCACGGGCCGGCGGCAGGGCCGGAGAGGCCGTCCGGGACGCCGGCGAGGGCGCCGTGCGCCCGGCCGGCTCCAGCGCGGGCGGGCCCGACTCCAGCTCCAGCAGGCGGCGCCCCTCCAGCGCGCTGGCGCGCTCGGTCTCCGCGGTGGCGTAGCGGCGCAGCAGGGCGGCGTGCTCGTTGCGCAGGCCCGCCAGTTCGGCGCGCTTGGCGCGCAGCCGCTGCTCCAGCTTGGCGCGCAGTTCGCGCGACTCCTCCAGGTCGGACTCCAGCTCGGCGACCCGTTCCTCGAAGCGCCATTCGTCGCCGGCCCGCGCGCGGGTGAGGTCGGCGACCTGTTTGCCCGCGTGGATGTCCCAGCGGCGCATCACGAACGCGCCGGCGATCGCGGTCGCCGCGGCGGCCCCGGCCAGCACGCGCAATACCGCGGCCTCGGAGAAAACCCAGGGGCCCAGCGCGCACGCGACGGATACGCCGGCGATCGCGGAGGGGGGCAACAGCCGGTGCAGAGGCGGGGAATGGCGGTGGCGTCCACGTGGCATGGCCAGAAACTTACCGCGCGTAGGCGAATGATGGACCCCCGCCCCGCAAAAACACGGCCATCGCGCGCGCTTCACAGGGCGTCAGGATCCAAACGTTCAGTGCGAGACAAGCCGGGCGCCGAGCCACTGGAGCGCCGCCGGGATCTCCCGCCGCCAGGTGTTGAAGTTGTGGCCGCCGCTCGGGAGGATGATCGAAGAAATCCTGGTCACGTTCGTGTCCTGGACGTTCTTGATAAACCGGAGCGTGTCCTTGTAGTTGTGCTCACCGATTTTGCTGCTGGTGACCAGCAGTGACGTTTCGGGGGCCGACTGGTGCTTGAGCACCCAGAAGAGGTTGGCACGATCGCGCAGGTTCTTGTCACCGTGGAACAGGTCACCGGTGGTCGCGTCGATCGGGGCCTTGTAGTACGGCGACAGGCCCACGGCGGCGGCGTACGACTTCGGGTGGTGCATGGCGATCTTCAGCGCGCAGTACCCGCCGGTCGAGTCACCGATGATGCCCCAGCTCGCGGGCGTGGGGTCCACCCGGTAGCGGCTCATCACCGAGTCGCGCAGGTCCTTGGCGAAGAAGGTCTCCACCTTCGGGCCGCCGGGCACGTCCACGCACTCGGTGTCCCGTGGCGGCGCCACCGACGGGCGCAGCATCACCAGGATCATCGGCTGCATCTTGCCGCCCCTGGCGAGCCGTTGCGCCGTGGTCGGGTAGTGCAGCTTGTCCACCAGCGCCTGCGCGGTGCCGGGGTAGCCGGTCAGCACGACGGAGACCGGGAACTTGCGGTGGCGCCCGCCGGGCTGGAAGTACTCCGGCGGCAGGTACACGAACGCCGGCGCCGCGATCTTCGTCGTACGGCCCAGGATGTCCACCTTCTGCACCTGCCCGGACACCTGCGGCGCCCCGCTGCCCATCCCGAGGACCCGTGCGGTGGAGACCACCCGGACCGGGCTGCCGGCGCCGTCCGCTATGTGGTCGACGACCACGCCCTGGCCGTTCTCCTGCCCGAACAGGTCCGCCCAGCTGGCGTAGAAACCGAAGGCCTGGTTGGCGGCGAGGCCCACCGAGGCGAACACGGCGACCTGGGTGGCGAGCAGCAGTCCGACGCGCCCGCCGATCGCCCGCCAGTTCTGCCGGGCGAGGCGCGGCCACAGCCACACCGTGCCCGCGAACAGCACCACGGCGAACACGATCGCCAGCATCAGGACCTTGTTGCTCGTGAGACCCATGAAGACTGTTCCTGCCTGCGCTCTCGGCCCGTTGCGCCGCCACGCCCGCTCGCGTGGGTTTGCCCGGGGCTTTCCTCGGCCTTTGGCCCGACTTTCCGGTGGGGAGTGAACCTCTCTCCCCCAGACACCGTCCTAGAGGGCGCAATGTCACCGGATGCCCGATCGGGCCCGGGTTCAAGGTCTCTCGCAGAACTACGGGATGCGATGTCTGTCAGGATAGATGGGGAAATGTCGGGCGGGGTTCCGGGCCGATCAAGCCGGGCGCGGCGCATACTGCGCGGCCCGCGCCCCGAGGCCGTCCCCGGCCTGGTCGGCAGGGCGGTCGCCCTCGTCGGCCTCCTGGACATCGCCGCCGGGGTCTTCCCGCGCTTCCGGCACAGCCGTATGCACGCCATCGCCGAGGTGCTGCCTGGGTCCTTCGGACCCTTCGCGGCGGCGCTCTCGCTGAGCGCCGGTGTGCTGTTGCTGCTGCTCGCGCACGGACTCAGGCGGCGCAAGCGCCGGGCGTGGCGCGCGGCGGTCGCGCTGCTGCCGGCCGGTGCGGTGGCCCAACTGGCCTACCGGCACTCGCTGGTGGGCGTGCTGATCGCGATCGTGCTGCTGGTGCCGCTGGTGTGGCACCGCCGGGAGTTCGCGGCCCTGCCGGACCCGCGCAGCCGCTGGCGGGCGCTCGCCAACTTCGTGCTGATGAGCGCCGGTTCGGTGGCGCTCGGACTGGTCATCGTCAGCGTCCACCCGCACCGCACGGTGGGCGACCCGAGCCTGGCCGACCGGCTCACCCATGTCGTCTACGGACTGGTCGGCTTCGAGGGCCCGGTCGACTACCAGGGCGCGACCTCCTGGACCGTCGCCTTCTCGCTCGGCGCGCTCGGCTGGCTCACCGCCGTCACCACGATCTACCTGGCCTTCCGCCCCGAGCACCCGGCCGCCCAGCTCACCGAGGACGACGAGGCGCGGCTGCGGGAGCTGCTGGCCAAGCACGGCCGCCGCGACTCCCTCGGGCACTTCGCGCTGCGCCGCGACAAGGCGGTCGTCTTCTCGCCCAGCGGCAAGGCGGCGGTCACCTACCGCGTCATCTCCGGCGTGATGCTCGCCAGCGGCGACCCCATCGGCGACGTCGAGGCCTGGCCGGGCGCCATCGAGCGCTTCATGGACGAGGCCAAGGCGCACTCCTGGACCCCCGCGGTCGTGGGCTGCTCGGAGACCGGGGGCGAGGTGTGGACCCGCGAGACCGGCCTGGACGCCCTGGAACTGGGCGACGAGGCGGTGGTGGACGTGGCGGATTTCTCGCTCGCCGGGCGCGCCATGCGCAACGTCCGGCAGATGGTCAAGCGCATCGAGCGGGCCGGCTACGAAACGCGGGTACGGCGTGTCCGTGACCTCGGCGACGCGGAGCTGGAGCGCGTCCGGCGGGCCGCGGAGGACTGGCGCGGCACCGACACCGAGCGCGGCTTCTCCATGGCGCTGGGCCGCATCGGCGACCCGTCCGACGGCGACTGCCTCATAGCCACCGCCCACAAGGCGGACGAGGACGCCGGCGAGTACGGCGACCTGAAGGCGATCCTGCACTTCGTGCCCTGGGGCCAGGACGGCGCCTCGCTCGACCTGATGCGCCGCGACCGCAGCGCCGACCCCGGCATGAACGAACTGCTGATCGTGGCCGCCCTCCAGGCCGCCCCCAAGTTCGGCATCACCCGTGTCTCGCTGAACTTCGCCATGTTCCGCTCCGCCCTCGCGCGCGGCGAGAAGATCGGCGCGGGCCCGGTGCTGCGCGCCTGGCGCGGGCTGCTGGTGTTCCTCTCGCGCTGGTTCCAGATCGAGTCGCTGTACAAGTTCAACGCCAAGTTCCAGCCGCGCTGGGAGCCGCGCTTCATCGTCTACCGCGCCACCACCGACCTGCCCCGCATCGGCTTCGCCACCATGCAGGCCGAGGGCTTCGTCAACCTGGCCCTGCCGCTGCCCCGCTTCCTGCGCCGCCGCCGCCCGGCCGCCGAACGCCCGTGCGCCCACGCGGTGACCGAACGGGACGCCCGAGCGGCGTGATCACCCTTCCCGGCGCCGCCCGAGCACTCCGGGCCGTGGCGGCGCCGTCCGGGGCCTACGCTGAACGTATGAACAACCACAGCGGGCGCGGCCGAGTGGCGGGCCTTCCGGCCTGGGACCGGTGCGCGGTCATGGGGGTCGTGAACGTCACCCCCGATTCCTTCTCCGACGGCGGCCGCTGGTTCGACACCACCGCGGCCGTCAAGCACGGCCTCGACCTGGTGGCGGAGGGCGCCGACCTGGTGGACGTAGGCGGCGAGTCCACCCGTCCGGGCGCCACCCGGGTGGATGAGGAAGAGGAGCTGCGGCGGGTCGTCCCGGTCGTGCGCGGACTCGCCTCCGAGGGCGTCGTGGTCTCCGTGGACACCATGCGCGCATCGGTCGCGGCCCGGTCCCTGGAGGCCGGCGCGGCCCTGGTCAACGACGTCAGCGGCGGGCTCGCCGACCCCGAGATGATCCCGGTCGTCGCCGACGCCGGTGCCCCCTTCGTCGTGATGCACTGGCGCGGCCCCCTCAAGGGCGCCGCCGTCCACGGGGTTTACGACGACGTCGTCCGCGAAGTCGTCGGCGAACTGCGCGACCGGGTGGACGCCGTGCTGGCCGGGGGCATCGCGCCCGACCGGATCGTGGTCGACCCCGGCCTCGGCTTCTCCAAGGAGGCCGAGCACGACCTGGCCCTCCTCGCCCACCTCGACCGGCTGCACTCCCTCGGTCACCCGCTGCTGGTGGCCGCCTCCCGCAAGCGGTTCCTCGGCCGCGTCCTCGCCGGACCCGGTGGCGCGCCCCCACCCGCCCGCGAGCGCGACGCCGCCACCGCCGCCGTCTCCGCGCTCGCCGCGCGGGCCGGCGCCTGGGCCGTACGCGTGCACGAGGTGCGCGCCACCGCGGACGCCGTAAGGGTGGCCCGCGCGGTCGAAGCGGCCCGGACGGCGGACGGTACGACGGGCCGGACGACGGACGGAGCCCGGTGAGCGCCCCGCACACCGACGTCGAACAGGTCGAGGCCGCCAACACCGCCTTCTACGAGGCCCTGGAGCGCGGCGACTTCGAGGAGGTCTCCGCCCTCTGGCTCACCCCCGCCGACCTGGGCGTGGACGAGGAGTACCACGACCCCGCGGACAGCGGCGTGGTCTCCTGCGTGCATCCGGGCTGGCCGGTGCTCACCGGGCGCGGCGAGGTCCTCAGGTCGTACGCCCTGATCATGGCGAACACCGACTACATCCAGTTCTTCCTCACCGACGTCCATGTCTCCGTCACCGGGGACACCGCGCTGGTGACCTGCACCGAGAACATCCTCAGCGGCGGTCCCGCCCCGGCGGACGGCGATGAACTCGGGCCGCTGGTCGGCCAGCTCGTCGTCGCCACCAATGTGTTCCGGCGCACGCCCGAGGGCTGGAAGCTGTGGTCGCACCACGCCTCGCCGGTGCTCGCCGAGACCGACGACGACTCCGAGGCCGACGACGGCGCCGGCGGCCTGGATCCGGACGACGGCCCCCTCGCCTGAGCGAGCGGGAACCGGTCCGGGAAGAGGGCGGGCGGCCGGTTCGGTTCCCGGAAGTGGCTGGAATCACCTACCCCTGGGTACGACCGGCCACCAGCCCTTGACGCGACCGGGTTCACCAGGGAGAACGGTCGGTGAACCCGGCCACTCGCGGCCAAACCCGCGCCCCTGGAGCCCGGCGTTGTCGGTGCCCGCAGGTAGATTCGTGTGCGACCGGTGTCTCGCCCGCACGCGGTACGGCCGGTCCTTCCCGACGATTGCAGGAGTGATTCGCGTGGATCGTGTCGCGCTGCGCGGCCTGAAGGCCCGCGGGCACCATGGTGTGTTCCCCAGAGAGCGCGAGGAGGGCCAGACCTTCCTCGTGGACCTCGTCCTGGGCCTGGACACCCGGCCGGCCGCGGCCGACGACGACCTGACGAAGACCGTGCACTACGGCGTCGTGGCCGAGGAGGTCGTGGCCGTGGTCGAGGGCGAGCCGGTGAACCTCATCGAGACCCTCGCCGAGCGGATCGCCCAGACCTGCCTGAAGCACGAGGGGGTCCAGGAGGTCGAGGTCTGCGTCCACAAGCCGGACGCCCCGATCACCGTCCCCTTCGACGACGTGACCGTCACCATCACCCGGAGCCGAGTATGACCCGACCTTTCGTCCAGGGTCACAGTGACCCGACCGTCCAGCCGGTGCCCCAGTCGGTCGTCGAGCGGGTGGACGCGGCGGACACCACCCTCCAGAACCCCAAGTGGGCCGTGATCTCCATCGGTTCCAACCTCGGCAACCGCCTGGAGACCCTCCAGGGCGCCGTGGACGCGCTGGAGGACACGCCCGGCGTCCGCGTGAAGGCCGTGTCGCCGGTCTACGAGACCGAGCCCTGGGGCGTCGAGCCCGGCAGCCAGCCGTCGTACTTCAACGCGGTCGTGGCCCTGAAGACCACCCTGCCGCCGTCCTCCCTGCTGGAGCGGGGGCACGCCATCGAGGAGGCGTTCAACCGCGTCCGCGACGAGCGCTGGGGCCCGCGCACCCTGGACGTGGACATCGTCGCCTACGCCGATGTCACCTCCGACGACCCGCAGCTGACCCTGCCCCACCCGCGCGCCCACGAGCGCGCCTTCGTGCTCGCGCCCTGGCACGACGTGGACCCCGCCGCCCAGCTCCCCGGCCGGGGCCCCGTGGCCGACCTGCTCGCCGCCGTCACCCGCGAAGGTGTCGAGCCACGCGCGGACCTGGAACTCCGACTGCCCGAGTAGTCGTTAAGGTCAACGACGACCCGGCAGTCGCACATCCGGGCATCATCCGGGACCCGGTCCGGGGGAACTGAAGGGACACCGTGAGAGAGCTGCGCATCAGGGTGCTGGCCGGCGTGTTCGTCGTGGCGGGCATCCTGTCCTGGGCGGGCGCCCGCCTCTGGAACTCGATCGGGACCCTGCCCAGCGTCCCCCTGGCCGCACCCGTCGTGCTCGCCCTGATCGCCGTGGTCCTGCTGGCCACGGCGCTCTCGCTGCGGGCCCGCTTCAAGGCCCAGCGCGAGCGGCGCCCCGGCGCCAAGGGCGTCGACCCGCTGATGGCGGCCCGCGCGGTCGTCTTCGCCCAGGCCAGCGCCCTGGTCGCCGCCCTCGTCGCCGGGATGTACGGCGGCACGGGCGTGTTCCTGCTGGAGCTGCTCGACCTCCCGGCCCGCCGCGACCAGGCCTTCTACGCCGGGTTCTCCGTCCTCGCCGGCCTCGCCGTCATAGCGGCCGCCCTCTTCCTGGAGCGCGTCTGCAAGCTCCCCGAGGACGACGACCAGGACCACCCCCAGGGCGCGGAACCGGCGGCGTGACCGCCGGTCCCCCGGACCCTGCCGCGAAACCCCGGTTCAGCGCGCCATGATCAGGCTCATGGCCTCGTTGCGGGTCGCCGCGTCCCGCAGCTGACCGCGCACCGCGGACGTTATGGTCTTGGCGCCCGGCTTGCGGATGCCGCGCATCGACATGCACATGTGCTCGCACTCGACGACCACGATCACGCCGCGCGGTTCCAGGATCTCCATCAGGGAGTCCGCGATCTGCGTGGTGAGCCGCTCCTGCACCTGCGGCCGGCGGGCGTAGACGTCCACCAGGCGGGCCAGCTTCGACAGACCGGTGATCTTCCCGGAGACCGACGGGATGTAGCCGACGTGCGCGACGCCCCGGAACGGCACCAGGTGGTGCTCACAGGTCGAGTACACCTCGATGTCCTTGACCAGGACCATCTCGTCGTGGCCCAGGTCGAAGGTCGTGGTGAGGACGTCCTCGGGCTGCTGCCACAGGCCGGCGAAGATCTCCCGGTAGGCACGCGCCACCCGCGCCGGCGTCTCCCGCAGCCCCTCGCGGTCGGGGTCCTCACCGATGGCGATCAGCAGCTCGCGTACGGCGTTCTCGGCGCGCTTCTCGTCGAACTCGCCGACGGGGCGCTCGCTGTCCAGCGTCACCGGGTCGGTCATTGGGTGCCTCGTTCCTGTCGTCCCACGTGCGTGCATACGAAAAATGCCGCGCCCCCCAGGCTAGAACCTGGGGGGCGCGGCGTTCATTCCGGGCCCGAGTGGCCGGGAAGCGACCGGTGCGGTCAGCTCTCCGGGCGCTCCTCCGGGGTCTGGTCCGTCACGGGGGCGGACTCGGTGGCGGTGGTCTTGACCGTGCTGATCGCGGCCGTCGTGCCGTTCGCACCGTTGGTCAGTGCCAGCTCCTTGGGGGAGAGCACCGGCGGGCGGGTGGACGGGGTGCGGCGCGAGGAGCCGGTCCAGGCGGGCCGGGCCGGGCGCTTGACGATCGAGGAGAAGATCTCGGCGATCTCCTCCTTGCCCAGCGTCTCCTTCTCCAGCAGCTGGAGGACGAGGTGGTCGAGCACGTCGCGGTTCTCGACCAGGATCTCCCAGGCCTCGTTGTGCGCCGTCTCGATGAGCTTCTTGACCTCTTCGTCCACCAGCGCGGCGACCTCTTCCGAGTAGTCGCGCTGGTGCGCCATCTCACGGCCGAGGAAGGGCTCGCTGTTGTCGCCGCCGAACTTGATGGCGCCGAGCCGCTCGGTCATGCCGTACTGGGTGACCATCGCGCGGGCCAGGTTGGTGGCCTTCTCGATGTCGTTGGCGGCACCGGTGGTCGGGTCGTGGAAGACCAGTTCCTCGGCCGCCCGGCCGCCCAGCATGTAGGCGAGCTGGTCGAGCATTTCGTTGCGCGTGGTCGAGTACTTGTCCTCGTCCGGCAGGACCATGGTGTAGCCGAGGGCGCGGCCGCGGGACAGGATGGTGATCTTGTGCACCGGGTCGGAGTTCGGCGAGGCCGCCGCGACCAGGGCGTGACCGCCCTCGTGGTACGCGGTGATCTTCTTCTCCTTGTCCGACATGATCCGGGTCCGCTTCTGCGGGCCCGCGACCACACGGTCGATCGCCTCGTCCAGCGCCTTGTTGTCGATCAGCTTCTGGTCGCTGCGGGCGGTGAGCAGCGCCGCCTCGTTCAGCACGTTGGCCAGGTCGGCGCCGGTCATGCCGGGGGTACGGCGGGCGACGGCGGACAGGTCGACGTCGGGTGCGACCGGCTTGCCCTTCTGGTGGACCTTGAGGATCTCCAGGCGGCCCTGGAGGTCCGGCGGGTCCACGGCGATCTGGCGGTCGAACCGGCCGGGACGCAGCAGCGCCGGGTCCAGGATGTCGGGCCGGTTGGTCGCCGCGATCAGGATCACGCCGCCCTTGACGTCGAAGCCGTCCATCTCGACCAGCAGCTGGTTGAGGGTCTGCTCGCGCTCGTCGTGACCACCGCCGAGGCCGGCGCCGCGGTGGCGGCCGACCGCGTCGATCTCGTCCACGAAGACGATCGCCGGGGCGTTCGCCTTGGCCTGCTCGAACAGGTCGCGGACGCGGGAGGCGCCGACACCGACGAACATCTCCACGAAGTCCGAGCCGGAGATCGAGTAGAAGGGCACCCCGGCCTCGCCCGCGACGGCACGCGCCAGCAGGGTCTTGCCGGTACCCGGACGGCCGTAGAGCAGCACGCCCTTGGGGATCTTGGCGCCGACGGCCTGGAACTTGGCCGGCTCCTGGAGGAACTCCTTGATCTCGTGGAGCTCCTCGACGGCCTCGTCACAGCCGGCGACGTCGGAGAACGTCGTCTTCGGGGTGTCCTTGGTGATCAGCTTGGCCTTGGACTTCCCGAAGTTCATGACTCGGGAGCCGCCGCCCTGCATCTGGTTCATCAGGAACAGGAAGACGACGACGATCAGAACGAACGGCAGCAGGGAGAGCAGGACGCCGACGAACGGGTTCTGCTTCGACGGCGAGATGGTGTAGCCGTCGGGGATCTGCTTGTTCTGGTACCTGGTCTGGAGATTGTCGGCGAGCTGAGCGCCCTGGTCGCCGATGTAGCTCGCCTGGATCTTGGAGCTGCCCTCGACCTTCTGACCGTTCTTGAGCGTGACCTTGATGGTCTGCTCGTCGCCGGTGGTCAGCTTGGCCGACTGGACCCTGTTGGCATTGATCGCCGCGACGACCTGGCCGGTGTCCACCGACTTGTAGCCGCCGGACGAGCCGACGACCTGCATCAACACGACCACGGCAAGGACGGCCAGCACGATCCACATGACCGGCCCACGGAAGTATCGCTTCACGTCCATCCATACGGAGCGGTGCCGCCCCGTCCCTCCTGCCATAGTGAGTTTGATAAGACAGTTCTTCCGACGGTACCCCAGCCTTGGCGCCCGAAGCCGCGCGAAGCCGTTTCGAGAGCCGGGAAACCCGTCTCTGCAAGCTTCAACGGCACGGGACCCGCCGGGGTTCCCGATCACCCCACCGGGCTTGGGCCGAGTGGCTCAGCCCACGAGCCCGGTGACGGGGTCAGCCGCCGTAGACGTGCGGCGCGAGCGTACCGACGAACGGCAGGTTCCGGTACTTCTCGGCGTAGTCCAGGCCGTAACCGACGACGAACTCGTTCGGGATGTCGAAGCCGACCCACTCCACGTCGATGGCGACCTTGGCGGCGTCCGGCTTGCGCAGCAGCGTGCACACCTTGAGGGAGGCGGGCTCGCGCGAACCGAGGTTGTTGATCAGCCAGGACAGGGTCAGCCCGGAGTCGATGATGTCCTCGACGATCAGGACGTCGCGGCCCTTGATGTCGGTGTCGAGGTCCTTGAGGATGCGCACGACACCGGAGGACTGGGTGCCCGCGCCGTACGAGGACACGGCCATCCAGTCCATGGTGACCGGGGTGGACAGCGCCCGCGCGAGGTCCGCCATGACCATCACCGCGCCCTTGAGGACGCCGACGATCAGCAGGTCCTTGCCCGCGTACTCCGCGTCGATCTTCGCGGCCAGCTCGGCCAGCTTGGCGTCGATCTCTTCCTTGCTGATGAGCACCTTCTCGAGGTCGGCACCCATGTCTTTCGCGTCCACCCGCATCACTTTCGGTCGTCCCGCACTTACGGCCGTCATCACGGCCTCCGGCTGCCCCGTGCCGGCTGCCGGAGGGTCGCTCCGAACGGTCGGGATTCAGCCTTGCCGAATCACCAGTCTGCCACCCTGCCGCTGGGCGACGACCCGGCCCGGCAGATTGATGGCTCCCTGGCCGCGCCAGCCGGTGATCAGGCGGTCGATTTCCTCGATGTGACGGGCGAACAGGGAACCGGCCGGGGCGCCCGCCTCGATGGCGGCGCGGCGCAGGATCCGGCGGCGCACGGCGGGCGGCAGGGCGTAGAGCTTGGCGCACTCCAGCAGCCCCGTGGCGTCGCGTACGGACGCCTCGGCCTGGCTGGCCCAGGAGTCCAGGGCGTCGGCGTCGTCGCGGGAGAGCTGGGCGGTGCGGGCGAGCGCCTCGACGACGCCCTTGCCGAGGGCCTTCTCCAGAGCGGGCAGGCCCTCGTGGCGCAGCCGGGAGCGGGTGTAGGAGGGGTCGGCGTTGTGGGGGTCGTCCCAGACGGGCAGGGATTGGACCATGCAGGCCTTGCGGGCGGTCTGCCGGTCCAGGTGCAAGAAGGGGCGCCGGTAACGGCCGCCGGCCCCCGAGACCGCGGCCATTCCGGACAGGGAGCGGATGCCGGAGCCGCGGGCGAGGCCGAGCAGCACGGTCTCGGCCTGGTCGTCGCGGGTGTGGCCGAGCAGGATGGCGGCGGCGCCGTGGCGGTCGAGCGCAGCGTCCAGGGCGGCGTACCGGGCGTCGCGGGCGGCGGCCTCGGGGCCGCCGGCGCGGCCGACGTCGACGGAGACGGACTCGACGGGGTCGAGGCCGAGTCCGCGCATCCGCAGGGCGACCTCTTCGGCGCGCAGATCGGAACCGGGCTGGAGTCCGTGGTCGACGGTGATGCCGCCGGCCCGCAGGCCGAGCCGGGGGGCCTCGAAGGCGAGGGCGGAGGCGAGGGCCATCGAGTCGGCGCCGCCGGAGCAGGCGACGAGCACGAGGGGGCTCGCGGGCGGGGACACGAGGGTGGAGCCGAGCGGGGAGGGGAGCCGCTCGGCCGCCCGGTCCCGGCGCTCGCCGGGGGTCGGGACGGTGTTCAGGATGTCGTGGAGGACGCGGCGGACCGCCAGGCGTATCGCCGCGACCGCAGGATGGGGACCCATTGTCCGGTTCCCTTCATGAAGTATCCGGGGGGTGAGCCCGATTCGGTCACTCAGAGTGTGTAGATGGTGACAGAAGCTGGCCGTTCCCCGAGCATTGCACGCCTACGCATGACTCACGGTCCCTCGGACGGGTGATTGGAGGGGCGTTCGACTGCCGTCGGCCGGATTCGATTCACGACCCCGGCGTGCGTTTCACGACTCGGCCTTGCGGTGCACCCGCGCGACCCAGTCCGCCGGTTTGGCGATCTCCGCCTTGGTGGGCAGGGTGTTGGGCGAGGTCCACACGCGGTTGAAGCCGTCGACGCCGACCTGGTCCGTGACCGCCCGCACGAAGCGTTCGCCGTCCCGGTACTGCTTGAGTTTGGCATCCAGACCCAGCAGTTTGCGCAGGGCCTGGTCGAGCCGGGAGGCACCCTTGGCACGCCGCTGCTGGAACTTCTCGCGGATCTCGGCCACGGACGGTACGACGCTGGGGCCGACCCCGTCCATCACGTAGTCGGCGTGGCCCTCCAGCAAGGACATCACCGCGGTGAGGCGGCCGAGGATCTCGCGCTGGGCGGGTGTCTGCACCAGCTCCACGAAGGAGCGGCCGCCGTCGTCCTCCTCGGCCTCGGGGCGGCCCCCGGCGAGGGACTGGGCGGCCTCCCGGATGCGCTCCAGGAAGGTCATGGGGTCGACGTCCGTCTCCGCCAGGAAAGACTGGATTTCGCCCTCCAGGTGGTCACGCAGCCAGGGCACGGCCGTGAACTGCGTGCGGTGGGTCTCCTCGTGCAGGCACACCCACAGGCGGAAGTCGTGCGGTTCGACGTCGAGTTCGCGCTCCACGTGGACGATGTTGGGGGCGACGAGGAGGAGGCGCCCGCCGCCGTTCGCGCCGGCCGGCAGATCGCGGGTGGAGGGGGCGAAGGTCTCGTACTGGCCGAGGACGCGGGAGGAGAGGAACGACAGCAGCATGCCCAGCTCCACGCCGGTGACCTTGCCGCCGACGGCGCCGAGGACGGCGCTGCCGGGGGTGCCGCCGCGGCGTTCCTGCATCTTCTCCAGGAGCGGTTTGAGGATCTCCCGGAAGCCGGCGACGTTGGCCCGGACCCAGCCGGGGCGGTCGACGACGAGGACCGGGGTGTCATGGCTCTGCTCGGTCTCCAGCCGTGTGAAGCCCCTCACGTGCTCCTCCGAGGCCTTCGCGTGCCGCCGCAGTTCCGCGACGACGGACCGGGCCTCGTCACGGGTGACGTCGGGGCCGGGCCGAACGAGCCGGGTCGCGGTCGCCACCGCGAGGTTCCAGTCGACCATGCCGGGGGATGCGGTGCCTCCGAAGCCTGTCATGCGTCAACGGTACGTGAGCGCTACCACTTGGGGCAGGCCGTGGACACCGGGACCGGCGCGAGGGCCGTTCGACACGGGGCACCGGAGGCGACCGGGACGGGGCACCGGGGGTGACCGGAACGGGGCACCGGGGGTGACCGGAACGGGGCACCGGGGGTGACCGGAACGGGGCACCGGGGGTGACCGGAACGGGGCACCAGGGGCGACCGGGACGGGCGGCACAGAGCGGGTACCGGCCGCGGCGACCGGTCCGCCGGGGGCGCGGCGATGACGGCGGCGGCCGGTCCGGGGCGGTGACGGCGGCAGCGGCAGCGGGTCCGCCGCGGTGACGGCGGCAGGCGGTCTACGGCGGGCGACGGCAGCGGGCGACGGCGGCAGCCGGCCCTCCGGGGGGACAGCGGCGACCGGCCCGCCGGGGGGCGACGACGGCAGCCAGGCCCCGGCGGGCGACCGCGGCGGGCGACCGCGGCAGCCGTTCCGGGAGCGCCGGTGGCGGGTGACGGCGGCAGGCGGTCCCCGGCGGGCAACGGCAGCGGGCGACGGCGGCAGCCGGCCCGCCGGGGGGACAGCGGCGACCGGCCCGCCGGGGGGCGACGACGGCAGCCAGGCCGCCGGGGGCGACGGCGGCGGGCGGCCCGGTCAGCCGCAGCCGCACGCCGCCAGGGCCGTCGCCGTCTTGTCCAGGGCCGACTGGGCGGCCATCGGATCCGTCGTGCCGGAGGCCAGGAAGGCGAAGGCCAGCAGGCGGCCGTCCTGGTCGACGACCGTGCCGGCCAGCGTGTTGACGCCGGTCAGGGTGCCCGTCTTGGCGTGCACCAGGCCGGCCGCGCCGTCGGCGTAGCGGCCGGCCAGCGTGCCGGTGAAGTGGGCGATGGGCAGGCCGGTGAGCAGCGGGCGCAGGCCGGGATGGCCGGGGGCGCCGGCCTTGACCAGGATCGCGGTGAGCAGGTCGGCCGTGAGCCGGTCGGCGCGGTCGAGGCCGCTGCCGTCGTGGAAGGACGTGCCCGTCAGCGGCAGGCCCAGCTTCCGCAGCTGCCCGGCGATCGCCCTGGCGCCCCCGGCGAAGCTGCCGGGCTGCCCGCTCGCGAGGGCGGTCTGCCGGGCGAGGGCCTCGGCGATGTCGTTGTCGCTGTTGGTCAGCATGCGCTCGACCAGGGCGGACAGCGGCGGCGAGGAGACGCTCGCGACGGTCCGGGTGCCGCCGGTGCCCTTGGCCGGACCGGCCCCGGTCGCCTCGACGCCGGCCGCCTTGAGGAAGCCCGCGAACTTCTGCGCCGCGTCCTTCGCCGGGTCGGCGACGCGGGGCGCGGGCCCGCTGGTGGAGTCGTTCCTGCGGCCCTCGTCGGCGGTGAGGGCGCTGACCGGCGCCAGGTTCTCGTTGACCCCTATGGGATGCAGGGCGGAACCGGAGTAGAGCGTCGTGTCGTACGACAGTGTGATCTTGTGGATGCCGCGTTCCCGCAGTGCCTGTGCCGTCCTCGTCGCCAGGGTCCGCAGGCTCGCCCATCCGTCGGCCTTCGCGTGCGCCGTGAGCGTGGGGTCGCCGCCGCCGACGAGGACGAGCGTGTGCGTGTCGCCCAGCAGCTCGGCGCGGGTGGTGAAGCGGTGGTCCGGGCCGAGCGCGTTCAGCGCGGCGACCGCGGTGGCCAGCTTGGTCGTGGAGGCGGGCGTGAGCCCCTTGTCGGGTGCGACGCCGTACAGCCGCCGGCCCGTGGCCGCGTCGACCACCACCGCCGCGTGGCCGTCCCCGAGCGCGGCGGAGCCCAGGAGCGGCCCCAGGACGTTCGCCAGGGCCTTGCCACCGCCCGCCGGGGCCTTCCGGGTGTCCACGGGGCCGGTAGCGGCGCCCAGGCCCGCCAGGACGGCCGGAGCGCTCGGCGCGGGCCGCGGCGCGCCCGCCGCCGGGCCGGGTCCGTGATCTGCGCCACGTGCGTGTTCGAGGGCGGCCGCCCGGTCCCGCTCGGCCGTACGCTGACCGGTGGCGTCCCACGGGCCCGACAGGGTCACCACGCCGGCGGTGAGCACCAGGCCGGCGGTGGCGGCGCCCGCGGTGTACTGCAGCGTGCTGAGGGAACGCGGACGGGGGAGGTCGGCGAGCAGCGGTCGTACCGTGGACACCAGCCGTGTGACCTGCGGCTTCGCCGTTCTCACGGCATGCGCGAGGCGCGGTCGTACGGCGCTCGCGAGCCGCCTCACCCGCGGTCCCGCGGTCCGCCAAGGCCCGAGCTCCGGCACGACCACCAGCCCCTTTCGCGATCACACACCTGCGTGAGGGACACTTAACCACCAGAACTATGTGCTGATCATGAAGGAGCCACCGGTGGAGTTCGACGTCACGATCGAGATCCCGAAGGGTTCGCGCAACAAGTACGAGGTGGACCACGAGACCGGTCGGATCCGTCTGGACCGTCGCCTCTTCACCTCGACCGCCTACCCGACCGACTACGGCTTCGTCGAGAACACCCTCGGCGAGGACGGCGACCCGCTGGACGCGCTGGTCATCCTGGACGAGCCGACCTTTCCGGGCTGCCTGATCCGCTGCCGCGCGATCGGCATGTTCCGCATGACGGACGAGGCCGGCGGCGACGACAAGCTGCTGTGCGTGCCGTCCACGGACCCGCGGGTGGAGCACCTGCGCGACATCCACCACGTGTCGGAGTTCGACCGCCTGGAAATCCAGCACTTCTTCGAGGTCTACAAGGACCTGGAGCCCGGCAAGTCGGTCGAGGGCGCCAACTGGGTCGGCCGTACCGAGGCCGAGCAGGAGATCGAGCGGTCCTACAAGCGCTTCAAGGAGCAGGGCGGTCACTGACCCCCGGTTCACCGAACGGGCCGCACGCCGTGGTGTGCGGCCCGTTTGCATGTCCGCGCGCGGTGCATGCGCATACTGAGGCCAGCGGAACGTGTCGTTCAGGAAAGGGGCGAGGTGACGGAGGCGGACGACCGCAAGCCCCGATCGGACGAGGCGCGGTACGACCCGGAGATCACATCGGAGTTCGCCATCCCCAAGGGACTCGACGTCCCGAAGACGGGAGGCGAGCCGGAGACGACCTCCGAGTTCCAGGTGCCGCAGGGGCTGCTCACGCCACAGCCGCCGGCCGGGGAGCCGGAGGGCTCGGCGTTCAGCACCCCGAGCACGTACGGCCCGCAGGGCGGCGTGTCCGCGTTCACGCCGGCCACCGGGGTGCCGCTGGTCAGCCTGATCAAGGATGCGCCCTGGCAGGACCGGATGCGCACCATGCTGCGCATGTCGGTGGCGGACCGGCCCGCGCCCGAGCCGGTGCAGCACGAGGAGGAGAGCGGCCCGGCCGTCCCGCGCGTGCTGGACCTGACCCTGCGTATCGGCGAGCTGCTGCTGGCGGGCGGCGAGGGCGCGGAGGACGTGGAGGCCGCGATGTTCGCGGTGTGCCGGTCCTACGGCCTGGACCGCTGCGAGCCCAACGTCACCTTCACCCTGCTGTCGATCTCGCATCAGCCGTCCCTGGTCGAGGACCCGGTGACGGCGTCGCGGACGGTACGGCGCCGGGGCACCGACTACACCCGCCTGGCGGCCGTTTTCCGCCTGGTGGACGATCTGACCGACCCGGAGACCCATGTCTCCCTGGAGGAGGCGTACCGGCGGCTCGCGGAGATACGCCGCAACCGGCACCCTTACCCCGGCTGGGCGCTGTCCCTGGCCAGCGGGCTGCTGGCGGGGGCCGCCTCGATCCTCGTCGGCGGCGATCTCATCGTGTTCTTCGCGGCGGCGGTCGGCGCGATGCTCGGCGACCGCCTCGCCTGGCTGTGCGCGGGGCGCGGGCTGCCGGAGTTCTACCAGTTCACGGTGGCCGCGATGCCGCCCGCGGCGATCGGGGTGGCGTTCTCGCTGGCCCATGTGGACGTGAAGGCGTCCGCGGTGATCACCGGTGGGCTGTTCGCGCTGCTGCCCGGACGGGCGCTGGTGGCGGGCGTCCAGGACGGCCTCACGGGCTTCTACATCACCGCCTCCGCCCGCCTCCTGGAAGTCCTGTACTTCTTCGTCGGCATCGTCACCGGTGTGCTGCTCGTCCTGTACTTCGGTGTGAAGGTGGGCGGCAAGCTCAACCCGGAGGCGGCGCTGCACATCTCCGAGCGGCCCCTGGTCCAGATCGCGGCCTCCATGCTGCTGTCGCTGACCTTCGCGGTGCTGCTCCAGCAGGAACGGTCCACCGTGCTCTGGGTGACCCTCAACGGAGGCGTCGCCTGGAGCGTGTACGGCGCGATGCACTATGTCGCCGGCATCTCGCCGGTGGCCTCCACGGCCGTCGCCGCGGGCCTGGTCGGACTGTTCGGGCAGCTGCTGTCCCGCTACCGGTTCGCCTCGGCGCTGCCGTACACCACGGCGGCGATCGGGCCGCTACTGCCCGGTTCCGCGACCTACTTCGGGCTGCTGAACATGGCCCAGAACAACGTGGACAAGGGGCTGGTGTCGCTGGCCAACGCGGCGTCGCTGGCCATGGCGATCGCGATCGGGGTCAACCTGGGCTCGGAGATCTTCCGGCTGTTCCTGCGCGTGGGCTCGCCGGGGAAGCGCCGGGCCGCCAAGCGGACCAGGGGGTTCTGAGCGGCTCGGGCCGCCTACTGCTCGCGGTGGTCGTACGGGTACTGGTCCTGGCCCTGGTGCTGATTCCGGCCCTGCTGCGGGTACTGCCGGGGGTCGTAGTACGGCTGCTGGGGCTGGTGCTGGTTCCAGTCCTGCTGCTGGGGCTGCTGGTACTGGGGCTGAGGCTGCTGGTACTGGGGCTGCTGGTACTGGGGCTGGGGCTGGCTGCCGTAGCCCTGGTGAGCGTGCTCCTGGCCGCCGTAGCCCTGGTTGTGCCCTTGCTCATGCCCCTGGTCGCCGTACTGCTGCGGCCCGCCGTACGGCTGCTGCCCGTAGCGCTCGTCCGGCTCGATGCGGCGCAGCCGGGTCGTGGCGTCGTCCATGACCGGCGGCTGCGGGAACCGCGGTGCCCCGGCGGCGGGGCGGGGCTGCTCCTCAGGGGCCTTCTTGCTCTTGCTGCGGGCCCTGAGGTACTCGATCGCGATCGGGACCACCGAGACGAGGACGATCAGGACCAGGATCGCCTCGATGTTGTCCTTGACGAAGCCGATGTTGCCGAGCCAGGAGCCGAGCAGGGTGACCCCCGCGCCCCACAGGGTGCCGCCGATGATGTTGAAGGTCAGGAAGGAGCGGTAGCGCATGCCGCTCACGCCCGCGATGATCGGCGTGAAGGTGCGCACCACCGGCACGAAGCGGGCCAGGATCAGCGACTTGGGGCCGTACTTCTCGAAGAATTCATGCGCCTTGGCGACGTTCTCCTGTTTGAACAGGCGCGAGTCGGGCCGGTTGAACAGGGACGGCCCGACCTTCTTGCCGAACATGTAGCCCGCCTGGTCGCCGAGGATCGCGGCGACGCAGATCAGGGCGATCGCACCCCACAGCGGGAAGTCCAGCTGGTGCGAGGTGATCAGCAGACCGCAGGTGAACAGCAGCGAGTCGCCGGGCAGGAAGAAGCCGATGAGCAGGCCGGACTCGGCGAAGACTATGAGCAGCAGACCCCAGACGCTGTACGTGTCGAGCAGATAGTTGGGATCGAGCCAGCTCGGGCCTAGGGCGAGTGTCATCACGGGTCCGGGCTCCTGAAGGGGGGAGAAGGGGCGGCTACGGTGACCGGGTGGGGCCGCACAAAGCTATCAACGTGACGTGACCGCTCCGGGTTCCCCGCCGGTCACCGCTCAGGAGGCCCGCCGGCCGGCGTTCGCCAGGATGGCGTCGTGCAGGTGCTGGGCGAGTCCGGGGTGCATCGCGTCGTAGAACGCCCTGAAGCGCTCGTCGGCGACATACATCCCGGCGAGACAGCGGTGCATCGCGTACGGGCACTCGTAGAACCACCGGCCGATGTGCTGCCGGTGCTCCTCGGCCAGGGCCCCGGCGGCCTCTCCCGTCGCGGGCTCGCCGGCGGCCACCAGGTGGACGTAGCGCTTGCTCCAGTCGTCCGCCTCGGCCCGCATCCGCTTCCAGTCCTCCTTGCCGTAGGCCGCGGCGCGGCGCTGGGACTCGGCCCACTGCGCGGTGCCGCCCCAGCGGGCCTCCGCCTCCTCGGCGTACTGCTCGGGGTCCTGGTCCCCGAACACCTCGAACCGCTCCTCGGGTGTCAGATCGATGCCCATCCTGCGTGCCTCCATGGCGTGTTCCACGGCCTCGGCCATCCGGCGCAGCTTCTCGATCCGGGCGGTCAGCAGAGCGTGCTGCCGGCGCAGGTGTGCGCGCGGGTCCACGTCCGGGTCGTCGAGCAGCACCGCGACCTCGTCGAGCGGAAAGCCGAGCTCCCGGTAGAACAGGATCCGCTGGAGCCGGTCCAGGTCGGCCTCGGTGTAACGGCGGTGCCCCGCGGGGGTGCGCCCGCCGGGCACCAGGAGGCCGATCTCGTCGTAGTGGTGCAGGGTGCGCACCGTGACGCCGGCGAACCCCGCGACCTGTCCCACGGAGTAGCTCAACTGTCCGCTCTCTTCCGTTCGTCGGTCGGTACGACGATCAGCCTGCGGCCTCACGCGGCGTGAGGTGCAAGTCCGCGGCGCCCCTGATGCCGGGGCCCGCGGATCAGGGTAGGCGTCCGGGTCATTCCGGATGTCGGGGCCGTGCGGGCTTGCATAAGGTGGCGGCGAGGAGGCAGACATGGCCCTGCACAAAGGTCCGCAGAAGCATCAGGAGCGGGTGCTGTCCGTCAACCCGTTCTTCGGGGAGGCGAACCCGGTCGGCGGCATGACCGAGGCCCCGCCCACCCACCGGCTTCCGGACGCCCCGATGTCCCCCACGACCGCCTACCAGCTGGTGCACGACGAGCTGATGCTGGACGGCAACTCCCGGCTGAACCTGGCCACCTTCGTCACCACCTGGATGGAGCCCCAGGCCGGGGTGCTGATGGCGGAGTGCCGGGACAAGAACATGATCGACAAGGACGAGTACCCCCGCACCGCCGAGCTGGAGCGGCGCTGCGTGGCGATGCTCGCGGATCTGTGGAACGCGCCGGACCCGGCCGCCGCGGTGGGCTGTTCGACCACGGGGTCCAGCGAGGCGTGCATGCTGGCCGGGATGGCGCTGAAGCGGCGCTGGACGCAGCGCAACGCCGACCGGTATCCGGGCGCGCGGCCCAACCTGGTGATGGGGATCAACGTCCAGGTGTGCTGGGAGAAGTTCTGCAACTTCTGGGAGGTGGAGGCGCGCCAGGTCCCCATGGACGGCGACCGCTACCACCTGGACCCGCAGGCGGCGGCCGAGCTGTGCGACGAGAACACCATCGGCGTCGTCGGCATCCTCGGCTCGACCTTCGACGGTTCCTACGAGCCGATCGCCGACCTCTGCGCTGCCCTGGACGCCCTCCAGGAGCGCACCGGCCTGGACATCCCGGTGCATGTGGACGGGGCGTCCGGCGCGATGGTGGCGCCCTTCCTGGACGAGGACCTGGTGTGGGACTTCCGGCTGCCGCGGGTGGCCTCCATCAACACCTCGGGGCACAAGTACGGACTGGTGTATCCGGGTGTCGGCTGGGCCCTGTGGCGGGACGCGGAGGCGCTGCCCGAGGAACTGGTCTTCCGGGTCAACTACCTGGGCGGCGACATGCCGACCTTCGCCCTCAACTTCTCCCGCCCCGGCGCGCAGGTCGTCGCGCAGTACTACACCTTCCTGCGCCTGGGCCGCGAGGGCTTCCGCGCGGTCCAGCAGTCCACCCGTGACGTGGCCCGCTCCCTCGCCGACCGCATCGAGGGCCTCGGCGACTTCCGGCTGCTGACGCGGGGCGACGAACTCCCGGTCTTCGCGCTGACCACGGCCGACCATGTCACCGCGTACGACGTCTTCGACGTCTCCCGCCGCATGCGCGAGAGCGGCTGGCTGGTCCCGGCGTACACCTTCCCGGCCAACCGCGAGGACCTCTCCGTCCTGCGCGTCGTCTGCCGCAACGGCTTCTCGCACGACCTGGCCGACCTCTTCCTGGCCGACCTGACCCGCCTCCTGCCGGAACTGCGCGGCCAGCAGCAACCGCTGACACGGGACAGGGGGGCGGCGACGAGCTTCCACCATTAGGAGAACAGGGCTCCACAGGGGAGGTACGACGGCCGCCGTACCTCCCGGTCTCCGGTCAGCCCCCCGCCCGCGCCAGGGCCACCAGCTCGAACGCGGTCTTCCCGTCGAGGGACTCCCGGATGATGTCCGCGTGGCCGGCGTGGCGGGCGGTCTCGCGGATCAGGTGGAGGCAGAGCCAGCGCAGGGAGACGCGCCCTTCCGGCGGGAACCAGGGGTCCGGCGGGAGCGGGAAGGTCTCGTCCAGGCTCGGGGCGGAGCGGATGAACTTCTCCGTCTCGGCGGCGATCCGCTCCCAGTGGGCGAGCTGCGAGGCCACCGTCTCCTCGCCGACCAGCTCGAAGCTCTCGTGCCAGCTGGACTGGTCCCGGCGCACCGGCGGCTCCTCCTGCCGGGCCCGCGCGAGCCACATCTGCTCGACCTCGGCGGCATGCTTGAGCAGCCCGCCCAGCGACAGCTCGCTCGCGCTCGGCCGGGTGCGGGCCTGCTCCTCGCTCAGCCCGAGCACCGACCGGCGGATGCCGCCGCGCTGCTCCTCGATGAACGCCAGCAGCGCTCCCCGCTCGTCGCCCCGCTCCTCCGCGGGCACATGCGTGACCATGACCGGCCGCCCTTCCTCGGTTCACCGGGGCACTTGCCCCGACACCGGGAAAGCTACGGGCCCTCTAGGCCGGATCCTGTCCTAAAGGGCCCGGCGGTAAGCGGAAGGGGAGATCAGAACGGGAAGCCGCTGCGGCCGTGCTGGACGGAGATCCACTTGACCGTGGTGAACGCCTCCAGCGTCGTCTCGCCGTTGAGCCGGCCGACACCGGAGTGCTTCTCGCCGCCGAAGGGCACGATCGGCTCGTCGTGCACGGTCCCGTCGTTCACATGGAACATGCCGGTGTCGATCCGCTTGGCGAAGGTGACGCCCCGCTCGATGTCCCCGGTGTGGACGGCGCCGCTGAGGCCGTACGGCGTGTCGTTGACGATCCGTACCGCCTCCTCCTCGCCGTCGAAGGGCACCAGGAAGACGACCGGTCCGAACACCTCCTGCTGGAGCAGCGGGGAGTCGGCGGGGACGCCGGTGAGCACCGAGGGCTCGACCAGGTTGTTGGTCGTACCGCCGCGCACCAGCGCCGTCGCGCCCTCGGCGAGCGCCTGCTCGACCACGCCCGAAAGGGCGTTCGCCTGCGCGGAGTTGATCACCGGGCCGATGACGGTCTCCGGGTCGCGCGGGTCGCCCACCTTGAGGGTGCGCACCTTGGCGACGAACTTCTCGGTGAACTCGTCCGCGACCGAGCGGTCCACCAGGACCCGGTTGGCGGCCATGCAGACCTGCCCCTGGTGCACGAACCGGCTGAAGACCGCCGCGTCCACCGCGTAGTCGAGGTCCGCGTCGTCCAGCACCACCAGCGCGCTGTTGCCGCCCAGTTCGAGCACCGAGCGCTTGAAGTTCGCGGCGCAGACGGTGGCGACGTGCCGGCCCACCTGGTCGGAGCCGGTGAAGGAGATGACCTTGGGGACCGGGTGCTCGATGAACGCGTCGCCGATCTCGGCGATGTCGGTGACGACGACGTTCAGCAGCCCGCCGGGCAGCCCGGCCTCCTCGAACAACTTGGCGATCAGCGTGCCGCCGGCGATCGGGGTGTTCTGGTGCGGCTTGAGCACCACGCCGTTGCCGAGCGCGAGCGCCGGGGCCACGGACTTCAGCGACAGCAGGAAGGGGAAGTTGAAGGGGCTGATCACGCCCACCACGCCCACCGGCACCCGGTAGACGCGATTCTCCTTGCCCTCGCCCGGAGACGGCAGGATCCGGCCCTCGGCGCGCAGCGCCAGGTGGATGGACTCGCGCAGGAACTCCTTGGCGAGGTGCAGCTCGAAGCCGGCCTTCACCCGCGTGCCGCCCAGCTCCGCGATGATCAGGTCGGCTATCTCCTGCTCGCGGTCCTCGACGAGTCTGAGCACCCGCTCGAACACCGTGCGCCGCGCGTACGGGTTGATGTCGGCCCATGCCTTCTGGGCGCGCTCGGCGGCCCGGTATGCCTGGTCGACCTCCTCGACGGTGGCCACGGTGATCGAGGCCAGCTTCTCGTCGTCGTACGGGTTGAAGTCGATGACGTCCCAGGAACCGCTGCCCGGTCGCCATTCGCCGTCGATGTACTGCTGGGCCAGGTCGCTGAAATAGGACGACATGTGATCCCTCAATCGCTAGCGGAGCCGGATTCCGGCCACGGTCTGAGTCTGATCAGGCGTCATCCTACTTGTGGGTCAGGAGAGTTGGAGTAGTCCTCTCAGAACATCCCGGCTCTCGTCGGGCCCCGGACTGTCCTGCTGCAACTCCTTCAGGGCCTGCTCGTACTGGGCGACGTCCTCGCGCTTGTCGAGGTACAGCGCACTGGTCAGCTGCTCCAGGTAGACGACGTCGGAGAGGTCGGACTCGGGGAAGCTGAGGATGGTGAAGGCGCCGCTCTCGCCGGAGTGCCCGCCGAAGCTGAACGGCATCACCTGGAGCCGTACGTTCGGCCGCTCGGAGACGTCGATGAGGTGCTGGAGCTGGCCGCGCATCACCTCGCGGTCGCCGTAGGGGCGGCGCAGGGCGGCCTCGTCCAGGACGATGTGGAACTCGGGGGCGTTGTCGGAGAGCAGGTACTTCTGGCGCTCAAGGCGCAGCGCGACCCGGCGTTCGACGTCGTCGGCGCTCGCGCCCTTCATGCCGCGCCGGACCACCGCGCGGGCGTACTCCTCGGTCTGGAGCAGGCCGTGCACGAACTGCACCTCGTAGACGCGGATCAGGGTGGCGGCGCCCTCCAGGCCCACGTAGGTGGGGAACCAGTTGGGCAGGACGTCGCTGTAACTGTGCCACCAGCCCGCCACGTTGGCCTCGCGGGCGAGGGACAGCAGCGACTGGCGCTCCGCCTCGTCCGTGATGCCGTACAGCGTCAGCAGGTCTTCGACGTCCCTCGTCTTGAAGCTCACCCGGCCCAGCTCCATCCGGCTGATCTTGGACTCGGACGCCCGGATGGAATACCCCGCCGCCTCGCGCGTGATCCCCCGTGCTTCACGCAGTCGCCTGAGTTGCGAGCCGAGCAGCATCCGCCGCACCACCGATCCGGGCTCTCCCGCGCTCACCTTCGCCAGCCTCCCCAACCGTCTTCAGGGCCCGCAGTCTGCCACTAAAACGCTCCGGGCAGTACTCGTACGGTTACGGAAACGGAGAGATCGGGCCCGTTTCCGGCAGGCGGGAGGGGGCAGAGGTCCGGACCACTGGCGGGAACCGTCATGAAGATGGCAGAAAAAATGGCCAAGAAGTGGTACGGGCCTATCCATTTCGGTCGCGTGCACGTGCATCTGCCCTTGCATCTGCCCTTCCCATCCGAAACCATGGTCCCGCGCCACCGCTGCATCGCAACGACCGCGAATTCCCGGGAGTGCCTCGCATGGGGACGAATGGATCGACCATGCTCAAGCCGTTACGGCAGGGCCTTCCGCCGTTGGACCCCGCGGCCGTGTCCAGCGCCGCGTCCTGTGCTCTGCCGGCGCGGTACGAAGCGGTGCGCGAGGCCCGGCGGTTCACCCGCGACACCCTCGACAAGTGGGGTGCGGGCGAGCGCTTCGACGATGTCTGCCTGGTCGTCTCCGAACTCGTCACCAACGCGCTGCGGCATGCGCTGCCGGGCGGGTACGGCTGCCCCGAGGAGCAAGCCGCCTCGGTACGGCTGCACTTGATGCGCTGGGACGAGCGGCTGGTCTGCGCGGTGCGGGACCCGAGCCACGAGACGCCCGCGCCGCGGGACTCCGACGACTTCTCCGCGGAGTCGGGGCGGGGCCTCTTCCTGGTCGACTCCTTCGCGGACAGCTGGGGCTGGCAGCCGCTGGCCGGCCCGCTGGAGGGGAAGGTCGTCTGGGCGATGTTCCGCGTGGAACAGCCTGCCTGAACGTCTACGCGCGTCGCCGCAAGGGGCGCCGCGCCTCGGGCCGAGCGAGGGGTCGGGCACACGCTGCCTGGTGCCGGCCCCGTACCGCTCAGCCGGCGATCAAGTGGTCGAACTCGCCGTCCTTGACCCCCAGCAGCATCGCCTCTATCTCGGCCCGCGTGTACACCAGGGCCGGACCGTCCGGGAAGCGGGAGTTGCGCACGGCCACGTCACCGCCCGGCAGCCGCGCGAACTCCACGCAGGACCCCTGCGAGTTGCTGTGCCTGCTCTTCTGCCAGGCCACTCCGTCCAGCTGCGTGGCAGCCATGCCGTTGTACACGTCGTACCCCCCGAACACGCCGTCAACGTCGCGGTCCACAGGTCGCTCCCCGGTGTGCACTGGCTGGTGAGGCCATAGATGCGGTGGTCAACTGACCTGGATCATAACCTCCGCCTCACGTGCAACCGCACGAGCAGATGCACGTGCACGGCGAGTGGTCTTCTCGTTACAGCCTTGACGCACGCTTTACCTGACGATGTGTGGCTGTATGCCGCCGTTTCCCCGCAGCCGTCCCGGCGCCTGCAAAGGAAGAGACGCGTTCCGCGCCCTTCCTGTTCCGGCCCGGACGGGGAAGTCCCGGCGCACGGAAGGCCCCCGCAGAGGGCTGCTGATAGCTTGCTGCGGGCCGTCCGGCCGAGGGCGGCGGACGCATACAGCTTGGGGAGCCTGACGTGACTTCGGCGACTGCTTCGACCACTACACGGGTGGCCACTGCACGGGTGCGGATCGCGGCCCTGGCCGCGGGTCTGGTCGGCGCGCTGGCGCTGACGGCGTGTGGCGGCGGTGGCGGCGACGCCCACCCCGCCACCAGCCCGTCGGGCGCGGCGGACACCGGCTCCGCGCCCTCCTCGTCCGCCGGCGGCTCCGGGGTGAGCGGCGCCTCCGGCAAGCTCCAGGGCAGCTGGCTGGCCACCCGCGGCGGCACCATCGTGGCCCTGGTGATCAACGGCAAGCAGGCCGGGATCTTCGCGACCGGCGGGACGGTGTGCAGCGGCACCGCGGGCGACGAGTCGGGCATGCAGATGATCCATCTGACCTGCGCCAAGGGCAGCAAGGACCGCACCACCGGGATGGTCGACTCGGTCGACGGCACGTCCATGAAGGTGACCTGGTCGGGCAAGGTGGGCCAGGAGACGTACACCAAGGCGGAGGGCGGCAAGCTGCCGTCCGGACTGCCGACCGCCGCCACGCGGTGACGCCCTCTTCCCGGCGTTGACGCCCCGTGCGCCGCGGTGACGCCCCCGCGGCGCGGTGCGGTCCGCCGGGAAGCACCTGAAGCGGTGATTCGCGAGGGGCGCGCGAACGATGCCGCCGTCCAGGCGCGATGATGCTGGAGCACCGTCACGACCTCGATGGGACCTGCTCATGCGCGCCTTTCCGCTCACCGTCACCGCCGTTGCCGCCGCCCTGCTGCTGACCGCCTGCGGGGGCGGCGGGAACAGCGGCAGCGGCGGCAAGAACAGCTCGGCCTGCCGGCTCGGCGGGGTGTCCCTCCAGGTCGGGGCGGCGAGCGTGGCGCCGGCGGCGGGCGACACCGGCGAGGTGCCGGTCAGCATCACCAACCAGAGCAAGACCTGCACGCTGGAGAACTTCCCGGGCGTCACCCTGAGCAAGAGCGGCGCGAGCGCGAAGCTGCCAGCCCAGAAGGGCGCGAAGGCGCAGACGCTGAAGCTCGCCAAGGGCGACGCCGCGTCCTTCACCATCACCTACGTGCGCGGCAAGGACGGCGACGCCAACAGCCTCGCGGCCACCGAGCTGAAGATCTCCCTGCCGGGCGGCGACACGGTGCAGAGCTTCCCCTGGAAGTACGGCCCGATCGCCGGCCAGGGCGCGGCGACCAAGCCGAACGCCTCCGTCAGCACCTTCCAGCAGGCCGGCGACTGAGCCGCGGGGCGTCCGGTCCGCGCCTCACCCCAGCCGTGGCCGCGCCCTGACCTGGGCGCGGTCGGCGGCGGCCGCGCCCTCCGTCCAGCCGGCCTCGTCGCTCACCCCGCGCAGCCGGGTGGTGGTGGTCTCGGGGAACATCCGCTCCAGGCGGCCGGCGACGGCCGTCTCGCGCGTGGCCAGAACCGGCAGCAGATCCCGGCTGACCTGACTCTCGGCGGCGGCCGCGAGCCGGGCGCCGACCCGGTGGGCGTAGGCGGCGAGGAAGGACTGCCGGAAGGTCTTGGTGCGCTTGCGTCCGGCCGCCCGCTGGCCCGCCTCCGCCTTGGTCATGGCGTGCGTGGCCTGCACCAGCTGCGAGGTGTAGAGCAGTTCGACGGCTTCCAGGTCGCCCTCGAAGCCGACGACGGTGGAGAAGCAGAGCGGTTCGTTCCACACCGCGCGGCAGTGGTTCGCGGTGGCCACGGCGTCCAGCAGGACGGCCTTGGCCTGTTCGTACGGCGGCTCGACGCCTATCCGGCAGGCGCCGGGCGCGTCCGGTGCGGGCGCCGCGGCGGCGAGCAGCGCCTCGTCCACGCTGTGCCGGGCCATCAGCTCCTGCGCCTTGGCGGTCAGGGCCTCGGCCTCCTCCGGGTAACCGGTCGCCTCGGCCTTGGCGAGCAGCGCGCGGATGCGGCCGAGGAGCCGGGCGGCGGCGGGGTCGTGCGGGCGGCGGGTCTCCTCCTCCAGGGGTTCCAGGGTGGGCAGGCGCAGCAGCAGGCGGTACAGCTCCAGGACGGCGGTGGCATGGGAGAAGCGGTCGGCTCCGCGCGCGGGGCCCTCGGGCAGCTCGTCGAGCTGGGCTGCCCAGCGGCGCCCGCGCGGCCGGTCACCGCCGGACTGGGCCCGGATCAGCGTGGCGGCCAGGTGCACATGCGGCGGCTCCAGCTCGCGCCGCACCAGCCGTATGACATCGGCGGGCGCCCAGCCGCGCCGCCACGCGGTCGCCACGAACTCCTCGCCGCGCCGGGCGAGTTCGGCGTCCGCGGCGGGGTCGGCGGCGAGCAGGGAGGCGCCGGTGTCGAGGCCGGTGTCGGTGTCGTCGTAGAGCGCGGCCCGGAAGGCCCGCTCGACCGTGCTGGCAGAACTGGTCACATCGCCGATCGTGCCACGCCCCGCCGACATCACGCCCGGAGGCTTCCACAGCCTGTGGATAAGTCCGCGCCGCCGCCGCGGCCACATCGGAACCACTGTCAACCATCGGTTGACAGTACTGGGGGCGCAACCTACGGTTGACACATGGCGACCAACCCGAACATCACGGCATCCGTACGCCTCGACGACCTCATCGGGGCCATCAAGAAGGTTCATCACGAACCCCTCGACCAGCTCCAGGACGCGGTGATCGCGGCCGATCACCTCGGCGACGTGGCGGACCATCTGATCGGGCACTTCGTGGACCAGGCCCGCCGCTCGGGCGCGTCCTGGACCGAGATCGGCAAGAGCATGGGCGTGACCCGGCAGGCGGCACAGAAGCGGTTCGTGCCGAAGGAGTCCGCCGACCTCGACCCGAGCCAGGGCTTCAACCGCTACACCCCGCGCGCGCGGGACGCGGTCATGGCCGCGCACAACGAAGCGGTGGCCGCCCGGAACCCGGAGGGCCGGCCCGAGCACCTGGTCCTCGGGCTGCTGTCCGAGCCGGAGGGCCTCGCCGCGAAGACGATCACAGCGCAGGGCGTCCCGCTGGACGCCGTACGCCAGGCCGCGACCGCCGCGCTGCCGCCCGCCGCCGAACAGGTCCCCGACCTCGTCCCCAACGGGCCCGAGGCCAAGAAGGTCCTGGAACTCACCTTCCGCGAGGCCCTGCGGCTCGGGCACAACTACATCGGCACCGAGCACCTCCTGCTCGCCCTGCTGGAGCACGAGAACGGCACGGGCGTCCTCAGCGGGCTCGGCATCACCAAGGCCGCGGCCGAGGAGCACGTCGACAAGGTCCTCGCACCATTTCTCGAAAAGCGCGCGCAGGCCCCCACCGAGGACTGAAACCGCAGGTCACGGCGATTGTCAGTGGTGCCTGCCACACTCGCAGTCATGGCCGACCGGTGGGCACTCGCTCCGGCCGAGGACGGTGGCGTGGACGTCGCCCCCCTCGGCCCGGACGGGCTGCCCGCCGGACCGGTGCGGCGGGAGAAGGACCCCGCCGGGGCGGTGCGGAGCCGCCCGGAGGTGACGCGCTGGGTGTGGCGGTCGACCGCCGACGTCTACCCGCGTCTGCTCGCTACGGGGGTGCGAGTGGAGCGGTGCTACGACATCGAGGTCGCCGAGACCCTGCTGCTGGGCCACGAGGGGCGGTACGGCGAACCACGCTCGGCCGCCGCCGCCCTGGCCCGCCTCCGGGGCGGCCCCGTGCCGCCCGATCCTCCGCAGCGGGCGGCCGAACCGGGCGCCCAGTCCCCTCTGTTCGAGCCCTCCGGCAGCGCGCTCCCCCTGGCCGACCTCCTCGCCGTCTACGCCGATCAGCAGCGGCGGCACGAGAAGGCGGCCGACCCGGCGCGGATGCGGCTGCTGACCGCCGCCGAGTCCGCCGGCACCCTGGTGGCCGCCGAGATGAACCGGGCCGGGCTGCCCTGGAGCGCCGGGGTCCACCGCGAGCTGCTGCGCGATCTGCTCGGCGAGCGGTATGCGGGCGGGGGCGAGCCGCGCCGCCTCGCGGAGCTGGCGGACGAGATCTCCGCGGCGTTCGGCCGCCGGGTCCGCCCCGATCTGCCGGCCGATGTGATCAGGGCCTTCGCACAGGCCGGGATCAAGGTGAGGTCCACCCGCCGCTGGGAGCTCCAGTCCGTCGACCACCCGGCCGTCGCCCCGCTCCTCGCATACAAGAAGCTGTACCGCATCTGGGTGGCCCACGGCTGGTCCTGGCTTAAGGACTGGGTGCGCAAGGGCCGCTTCCGCCCGGAGTTCCAGGCCGGCGGCACGGTCACCGGGCGCTGGGTGACCCATGGCGGGGGCGCCCTCCAGATCCCCAAGGTGATCCGGCGGGCCGTGGTCGCCGACCCCGGCTGGCGGCTGGTGGTGGCCGACGCCGACCAGATGGAGCCGCGGGTACTGGCCGCGATCTCCCGCGACCCCGGCCTGATGGAGGTCGCGGGCCGCGAGAGCGACCTCTACCAGGCCGTCTCCGACCGCGCCTTCTCCGGCGACCGCGACCAGGCCAAGCTGGCCGTGCTGGGCGCGGTCTACGGCCAGACCTCCGGCGACGGCCTGAAGAACCTCGCCGCGCTGCGCCGCCGCTTCCCGAAGGCCGTCGCCTATGTCGACGACGCGGCGCGGGCCGGCGAGGAGGGCCGGCTGGTGCGCACCTGGCTGGGCCGCACCTGCCCGCCGGCCGCGGGCACCGGCGAGGAAGCGGCGGAGGAGGCGGGCATCCCCGTCGGGCCCGCGGCGGACGAGGCGGAGACACCGGCCGACGGCCAGGCCGCCTGGGTGCCGGGCTATGCCTCGGCCAACTCCCGTGCGCGGGGCCGCTTCGCGCGCAACTTCGTCGTCCAGGGCAGCGCCGCCGACTGGGCCCTGCTGCTGCTCGCCGCGCTGCGCCAATCCTGCGCCGGGCTGCGGGCCGAGCTGGTCTTCTTCCAGCACGACGAGGTGATCGTGCACTGCCCCGCCGAGGAGGCCGACACCGTGGTGGCCGCCATCCGCGAGGCAGCCACCCTCGCCGGCCGCCTGACCTTCGGCGAGACACCGGTGCGGTTCCCCTTCACGACGGCGGTGGTGGAGTGCTATGCGGACGCCAAGTAGCGCGGGGCGCGGACGCGGGGCGCGGGCGCGGTGTGGCGTACGGCCGCTATCCGGAGGCCGGCCGCCGTCCGGCGGGCGGGCGCCGTCCGGCGGGCGGACCGGTGCCGGGTGACCGCGTGTCACTGTGGGGGTATGAGCGGGTTGACCGGCGCCGCTGCGAACAAACGCCCCTCATACAGCGGTTCACTCGGCCAGGAGTTGTCGCAGCTCGGTCATCACGGTCTGTTCGTCCGTGCCGGTCAGGGCGGTGAGGGCGGTGTGCCAGGCGGTGCGGGCTTCCGGGTGGCGGCCCTGGGCGTGCAGCAGCAGGCCGTGCTGGTGGCGGGCCAGGCCGCCCGTGTAGCGGTCGGCGCGGGCGTCGGCGCGGCGCAGCAGCTCGCCGCACTCGGTGTACGCCCGCTCGTCCTCCCCCAGTTGCCGCAGCGCGCGGACCAGACCGAGCCGGGTCCGCGCCTCACCGTGCCAGTCGCCGTGCCCGCCGAGGATGCCGAGGCTCTGCTCGAAGTGCCGCGCGGCGGCGGCCGGTTCGCCCAGGGCAAGGTGGGCGTAGCCGATGTTGCAGTGCGCGAAGTGCCGCACGATGACCGCGCCGGCCGCCTCCCCGAGCGCCAGCGAGCGCCGGTGCTGCTCGATCGCGGCGCGCGGATCGGTGTGTTCGTACAGGTTGCCGAGATGGCTGTGGGTGATGGCCTCGCCGACGGGGTCGTTCAGCAGCCGCGCGTAGGACAGGCCCTGCCGCAGCGTCTCCTCGGACTCCGCGAACCGGCCGAGCCCCTCCAGCAGCAGCCCCCGGTTGTTCAGGCAGCGCCGGACGCGGCTGGGCACGCCGAGCCGCCGCCAGCTCTCCAGGCAGCGGTCGGTCAGGGCGAGGGCGTCGTTGTGCCGGCCGGTCAGGAAGTGCAGGCCCGCGAGATCGCCGAGCGCGTACGCCTGCGCCTCCGGGTCGCCGAGCCGCCGCGCCGCCCCGAGCGCGGCCCGCCCGAGCACCTCCATCTCCGCGACCCGGCCACTGCGCTGCACATACGGGAACAGCAGGCGGACCAGCACCGAGAGGTGGGCCGGCCTGCGGGGATCGGCAGCGTCGGCGTTGCGCGCCACCAGCGCGACCACGTTCTCCAGTTCCGTCTCGCCCCAGGCGAACGCCTGCCCGGCCGACTCGAAGGACGGCAGCGCGGCCACCTCCGCGGCGTGCTCCGCCGGCTGCGCGGAGGTCGGCCGCCGCCGGTCGTCCAGGTCGAGGCCGGGCTCCACGATGGCGACGAGCACGCGCTCGGCCACGGCGGCGTACCAGCGCAGGGCGACGAGGTCGGGGGACGCGTCGTCGTCGCGGGTACGGCCGTGAGCCCGGTCGGCGGTGGTGGCGGGCGGGGCGGGGGCAGCGGTCGTACGGGACTCGGCCCCGCCGTCGGCCAGTTCGCGGGCGAACTCGCGGACCAGGTCGTGCGGGGTGCAGCGGCCGTAGGCCGTCTCCTCCAGGAGGGCCACGTCGACGAGGCGGTCCAGGGCGGCCTCGGCGCGGCGCGCGTCGATGCCGGTCAGACGGGCGAGGAGCGGGGCGCCGTAGGCCGGCAGGTCGAGCGCGCCGATGTGGCGCAGGAGGAGGGCCGCGTCCCGGTCGGCCTCGCGCTCGGCCGCGGCGAGGGCGTCATGGGCGACGGCGAGGGAGCGCCGGACGCTGAGGTCGTCGTACTCCAGTTGCCGCAACCGCCCTCCGCTGGCGGCCAGTTGACCGGCGAGCACGTCCGGGGTGAGCGCGCGCCGAGCGGCGAGCCGGGCCGCGACCACGCGCAGGGCCAGCGGCAGTCCGCCGGTCAGCTCGACCAGGGCGTGGCCGGCGTCCAGTCCCGGCCGGCCGCTCAGCGCGCGGAGCAGGGCCGCGCTGTCCTCGCCGGTCAGCGGGGTGAGCGGGAAGCGGCGGGCGCCGTCGAGGGTGGTCAGCGGGGAGCGGCTGGTGACGATCACCGCGCAGCCGGGGCCGGCCGGGAGCAGGGGCCGTACCTGGGCGGCGTCGGCCGCGTCGTCCAGGACCAGCAGGACGCGGGCGGGGGCGAGCAGGGAGCGGAGCAACGCGGCGGCCGTGTCCGGGTGTTCGGGTACCTTGCGGGGCTCGACGCCCAGGTCGTGCAGCAGGGTGGCGAGCGCCTGCGCGGGGCCGAGCGGGGACATGCCGGGGGTGGCGCCGTGCAGGTTGACGTAGAGCTGGCCGTCGGGGAAACGTTCCCGCAGCTCATGGGCGACGTGCAGGGCGAGGGCGCTCTTGCCGACCCCCGCCATGCCGGAGACCACGGCGACGGCCGGCCCCGGCGCGGGCGGCTCGATCAGCGCGTGCCGCAGGGCGCGGTGGACGGGGGCGCGGCCGGTGAAGTGGGCGGGCGGGGTTGGGAGTTGGGCGGGGGGCGGGGGTAGTTGGGGGGTGTGGAGGGGGTGCGGTGGAGGTGCGTCGCCTTCGCGGACGTCCTGGTGCGAAACCACCGAAGTGACCGGTTTTGGCTCGTTTCCGTCCCCGTCTCCGCGCCCCTCGTCCTCCCGACCCGCGTTCCCTTCGTCCTCCCCGTCCGCGTTCCCTTCGTTCTCTCCGTCCGCGTTCCCTTCGTTCTCTCCGCCCTTCCCGTCGTCCTCGTCGTCCCCGTCCTCCACGGGCCTCGCGTCGCCACCGTCGCTCCCGCGCAGCACCTCGACATGGGCCTCGCGGATCGCGGGGCCGGGTTCGACGCCGAGTTCCGCGATCAGGCGGGCGCGCAGATCGCGGTGGACGGCGAGGGCCTCGGCCTGGCGGCCGGTGCGGTGCAGGGCGAGCATCAGCTGACGGTGGTACGCCTCGCGGAGCGGATGCTCGGTGACGAGGGCCGACAGCTCGGGGACGAGTGCCGTCAAGCGCGTTCCGCCGAGGGCGAGTTCGGCGTCGTACCGCCATTTCAGCAGGATCAGCCGGGCCTCCTCCAGGCGTGGCACCAGGGTGCTGCCGGCGAGGTCGGGCAGTCCGCTGAGCGGGGTGCCGCGCCACAGCGCGAGCGCGTTCGTGCAGGACCGTACGACGGCCGGCCAGTCCTGCCGAGCGTGCGCGGCGCGCGCGTCGGCGACCAGGGAGTCGAACACGTCCACGTCCAGCTCGCCCCGTTCGACGCGCAGCAGATAGCCCGGCGGCACGGACCTGAGCCGTTCGGGGTCGTCCAGGAGGCGGCGCAGCCTGGTGACGTGGTTGTGCAGCGACGCCTGCGCGGAGGCCGGCGGCGCCCCGCCCCACAGCGCGTCCTTCAGCGACTCCACCGACACGACCCGGCCGGGCTCCAGCAGCAGCGCGGCGAGAAGGGCGCGCATCTTGGGGCTGCCGATGGCGCGGACAGCGGTGTCGGGGGTCGCGCGGTCGAGAGCGGGGCGGTCGGAGGTGGTGTGGTCGGGGGTGGTGTGGTCGGGGGTGGCGTACGGCCTCTCGTGCGCCGTCCCCGGCCCGCTCGGGTCGTCGTACGACGGGCGGTCATAGAGGACCAGCGGACCCAGCAGTCCGAACCGCAGCTCGCGCCGCCCTTTCACGCCGCTCCACTGCCTTCCTGCGCGGTCGGGGCCGACCGTGCCCCGCGACGGGCGCCTGCCCGCCGTACTCCTGGCGGAAATTGGCCCGGACGGCGACGATTTCCCGCCATCTTCCGTGACCGGTCATCCGCCCGGTCACCGGCCTTCCACTGCTGGCGGTGGGCGAGTTCCGGTCAGCTGCCTTGCCGGTCGCCGACCCGCCATTGGCCACATGTTAGCGATCCGTTGGTGAGACTTGATGTGATCATTCCATCGGAGCCGTCCGACGGCGCGCGCGTCAGTCGCGTAACTCGGGGGAGTGTCGCCGCAGGTCGGGTCCGGGGACGTGGGTGGTCCCGGTCGGCGGAGGTGAACGACCGGGACCCCGTCCCGCCTCCGCACCCGCGCGTACGCCCGCGTGCGCCTCGGATCACGCGCCCCTCAGATCACCGGCGGGCGCCCCAGCCGGGTCAGGCGCCACACCGTCCGCCAGCGCATCGGGCGGCGCTCACCGGCCGGCTCCCGCACCCCCTCCACGAACCCGCCGAACCACGCCTTGAGCCCGGCCGCGGAACGGGTGCGGGCGAGGGTGAGCAGCGTCCACACCCCGAGGTGCACCGGGATGAGCGGCAGCGGCAGCCGGCGCCGTACGAGCCAGACGCGGTTGCGGGCGTTGACCCGGTAGTAGATGGCGTGCCGGGCCGGGGAGGTCTTGGGGTGCTGGAGCAGCAGTTCGGGTGAGTAGCGGATCTTCCAGCCGGCGTCGGCGGCGCGCCAGGCGAGGTCGGTCTCCTCGTGCGCGAAGAAGAACTCGGCCGGCCAGTCCCCGGTCTCGGCCAGCATGGCCATGCTCAGGGCGTGCCCGCCGCCCAGGAACCCGGTGACGTAGCCGCCGCGCAGCGGGTCGGAGCGGCCGATCCTGGGCACGTGCCGCTGCTGGGTCTCGCCGTGCTCGTCGGCGATGCGGAAGCCGACGATGCCAAGGCGCGGGTCGGCGGCGCACAGGTCCCGTACCCGGCGCAGCACGTCGGCGTCGACGAGCAGCCCGTCGTCGTCCAGTTCCACGACGACGTCGACGTCCCCGAACTCACGCAGCCGGGCGAGGGCGACGTTGCGACCGCCCGGACAGCCCAGGTTCTCCGGTACGTCGATGGTGGTGACCTCGCCGGGCAGGGAAAGCCGGCGGGCGAACTCGGGGAGCCGGCAGCCGTTGCCGACGATCACGATCCGGGCGGGGGCGAGGTCCTGCTTGGCCACGGATTCGAGCAGGGCGTCGACCTCGGCGGGCCGGTTGCCCATCGTCACCACGGCGACGGCGATCCTCGGCTCCACCACGTCCCACACCCCATCCGGCCGGCAGCGGCGGCGCGTTCCTGACCGTGCGCCGCCCATCGTTCACCAAGATGTTGCCCCACCTCCGCTGGTTCGCCCTCCAACCATCGCCTTTACATCCTTTTTGCGGCGCTTTGCCGGGTGCGGGGGAATCGGAGTTCCGGGCATGACCGAGGGGAGGGGGCGGGGTGTCGGGTGGTGGGGTGGCGGGTGGTGCGGTGGCGGGTGGTGGGGTGGCGGGGTGGCGAATCGGTGAGTCGGCGTCAGGGGCCGGTGCGGGGAGCCGTTTCGAAGTCACTGGAGCAGGGCCGGTGTCCAGGTTACGGTGATCATCATCTCGCGGCGTGTCGCCGGAACCCGAGCCCGAGTCCCGAGCCCCGACTTCCGAACCCCCCGGAGCCATACGTATGCAGCACCGCGCCCTCGGCGACACCCACGTCGGCGCCGTCGGCCTCGGCGCCATGCCGTTGTCGATCGAGAACCGGCCCGACGGGGCCCGCGCCCTCGCCACCGTCCATGCCGCCCTGGACGCGGGCGTGACCCTCATCGACACCGCGGACTCCTACCACTGGCACGCCGACGAGCGCGGCCACAACGAACTGCTCATCGCCCGCGCCCTGGCCGCATACGGCCGGGACACCTCCGGCATCCTGGTGGCCACCAAGGGCGGACGCGGGCGGCCCGGCGACGGCTCCTGGACGGTCGACGGCAGGCCCGAGCACCTCAAGCGGGCCTGTGAGGGCTCGCTCAAGCGGCTCGGCGTCGAGGCGATCGGCCTCTACCAGCTGCACAAGCCCGACCCGGCGGTGCCGTTCGGCGATTCCGTCGGCGCGCTGGCGAACTGGTCGCCGAGGGCAAGATCCGCAAGGCCGGTCTCTCCAATGTGACCGTGGACCAGATCCACGAGGCCCGCGCGATCCTGGGCGACGACCTGGTCTCGGTGCAGAACGAGTTCTCCCCCGCGGTCCGCGACAGCGAGCCCCAACTGCGCCTGTGCGCCGAACTCGGCATGGCCTTCCTCCCCTGGAGCCCGCTCGGCGGCATCTCCCGCAGCTCTCTGGACGGCCCCTCGGCCCTCGGCGCCGGCGCCGACGCCGACGCCCCGCCACGGTTCGCCGGATTCCATGAGCTGGCCGCGGAGAAGGGCGTGAGCCCGCAGCAGATCTGCCTGGCCTGGCATCTGCACCTCTCCCCCACCGTCATCGCGATCCCCGGCTCCAGCCGCCCCGAGACGGTCCGCGCCTCGGCGTCCGCCGCCGACATCACGCTCACCCCGGACGATCTGGCCCGCCTCTGACGAACTCCGCCTGAGCCGGACGCCGTCTTCCGTCACATCGCGGGCGGAACGGCCGTCACATGGCGGCCGGCAGATCCGCCAGCTCCTTGGTGCCTCGTCTTCGCCCTGGAAGACGGCTCCCGACTCTCCCCCACCCCGGCAGGGCGACCGCCCTCTCCCCGGCACTCGGCCAGGTGACGTGGCACCCCTCGAAACAACAAAAAGGCCAGGTCACGGATTATGTGACCTGGCCTTTTGCCGGAGCCGCTTTCGGGATTCGAACCCGAGACCTACGCATTACGAGTTGTCCGATCTTGGTCCAGGCGGGTCCATAGTCATCCGTGGAGCCGTCTGCGTTCCTGTTCAGGAGTGGTCGTGCCCACTGACGGACCCATGTGGACTGCGGTGGATCGGGCGGCAAAGGAGACCCGGAATGAGACCGCGCAGTGCGCCATCCGGACCAGTGACCTTCGCCTTACAAGTTCCTTCCGAGAGTGTCTAGGCCAGGGGCATGGCCGGCTGCCGCCGTCGGCGAAGTGCAGGTTCGTGCGTCCGAATACGGCAACGTCCACTGCCGTTGCCGTCAAGGACTGTCGTCAAGTTCCCTGTGACGAGACATGGTTGACGGTCTAGCAGCTGACGCCAGCAGCCATAGCTGTGATCTACTCAGTTCTTGTGATGAACGTTGGGGAACGACGGCTGTTCCACTTCACGCACGTGCGCAACCTGCGTGACATCCTCGCCGAGAAGCAGTTGGTCTCGGACACCGTCATGCAGAGCCGAGGGGGCGTGCTGCGAGAGTGCGGAGACAGGGCGGTCAAAGCTGAACGGCGGTCGCGACAGATCACTGTCCCGCCATACGGTTGTCCAGCTGACTACGTCCCGTTCTACTTTGCCCCGCGCTCCCCCATGCTGTACGTAATCAGCCGGGGCAGCGTGGCCACCTACCAGGAGGGGCAGCCTCCACTCGTCTACCTGGTCACGTCCGTCGACGGCGTCACCGAGTCCCGCAGGCCTTACGTCTTCAGCGATGGCAACTGCGCAAGCGCGATCACCAGGCACTTCACCGACTTGAGCATGATGCCAAGCGTTGTCGACTGGGAGATCATGGCTGCACGGTATTGGAACAACACGGCAGACGACGGTGATCGCATGCGTCGGCGCATGGCGGAGCTACTAGTGCACGGGCATCTACCCATGACAGCTGTGCACGAGGTGGCAACCTACGATCATGATCGCGCTCGGCAAGTACGACACCTACTGCGGGAGGCAGGGGCGGAGCTTCCGGTGAGTGTCAGACCTGAGTGGTACTACTGACCTAGCGGTAACGAACGAGCCCCAAGGAAGGACAGCAATGATCACGCGCGGCACCGGCAACCTGCTTCTAGCAGATGTCGATGCCCTTGTTAACACGGTCAACACCGTGGGCGTCATGGGCAAGGGCATTGCCTTGCAGTTCAAGCGAGCCTATCCGGAGAACTTCAAGGACTACAAAGCGTCCTGCGATCGTAGCGACGTCATGGTCGGCCGGATGCACGTACACGAGGTCGAGCAAGTGGGCGGCCCAAGGTTCATCATCAATTTCCCGACGAAGCGCCACTGGCGCGCACCATCGCGCATCGAGGACATCGCCTCGGGGCTCGTAGCACTGCGTGACGAAATCGTTGAGCGTGGGATCAAGTCCATCGCTGTACCACCGCTAGGTTGTGGGAATGGCGGACTTCCATGGCATGAAGTTGAGCCAATGATCCGCCAAACTTTGGGGACAATTCCTGGGGTCGAAGTTCGCGTTTACGAGCCGTCTGGAGCGCCTAACGCTTCATCGATGCCAAATGCCACTCAGGCACCCCCAATGACGCGTGAACGCGCAGCGTTTCTCGCTGCCCTCGACCGGTATATCAGAAGTGGCATTTCACGCGGCCTTGCTTTTGAACCACGCGTTTCACTCCTTGAGGCACACAAAGTTGCCTACCTTCTACAGAAGCTGCATCTAACGCTGGGACTAAAATTCGAGAAGGGCATCTACGGCCCGTACTCGCAGCCCCTTGACAGGGCGGTCTCTGCGATGGAAGGCCACTTCGTCACCGGTTTCGGCGACGGCACTAGCGGAGCTCAGGCAATTCTGGAGCTTAACAAAGACTCCGTCAATGACGCTGAGCAGTTCCTGAAGCAGTACCCCGAGTTCGAAAAAATCGCGGCCAGATTCGAAGCTCTAACAGCAGGCTTCGAAGATGCGTTTGGTATGGAGCTCTTGAGCACCGTCCTCTTTGCCGCTGAAGAACTGGTGACGCCTCCGCCAAGCCCTGAATCGGTAACGGCATGCATCAGAGCATGGAATCATCGAAAGGAGCGCCTCTTTACGGAGGCGCACGTTCAGACAGCGTGGCAACGCCTGTCCGAGGCCGACCTGGTATAGGGATCTGGGGCACTCGGCATCGTCACTCCGCACCTTCGTGAACTGCCTCGGCGCCCACACCCCGAGGCGCTGCGCTGGCGCTACAGGGAATGGCAGTCGCGCACTGGCCAACAGGGGGTAATCCGGCCGCGCACGGAGCAATGAGTGCGGGACACGTCTTCTGATCCGTAGGCGTGTGCACCCCGCGCGGTGGGTGGTCTCTTCGATGGGCAACGTGGGCCGGGCACGGCCGCACGGCGACGCACGTTCCACTCACGTACACCGGTGCGCGCCCATGTTGATGTCAACTACTGATGTCGGGCGCCCATCCGGTCAAGCGTTGGAACAGGGCCCCTGACCTGCGGTGTGGAAGTTCACTCCGCTGGCCGTTGGACCTCGCCTTCGCCGCCCTTCCCGAGGCAGCAGGGTGCGGGCAACGTTGCCGAGGTTCAGCGGAGTGCACGCCTGTTGCCGTCATGTACTGCCGTCAGCGGGAGCAGGTCTACCCCGGAAGCTGGCAGATTTACAGCGGGCTCCGTTCACCGCTTACGACCTGCGGCCTTCCCTGTGCTGCCCTCCGCCGGGGGACACCTGGGGGAAGCAGAGCCAGGCCAAGGGGCCTTGGTCGGTGTCGGGTGACCTCGGACGCGCTAGGGACGGCGCGGGATTAACTAGAAGTCCTCGGCATCTGTCGAGAGGCACGAGCCGTTTCAGCCGCCGACAGGGCACACCCTGACATGCGGCTCGTTTTGATCAGAGATCGCTACCAGGTGGAGCTCAAATCTGCCTCTGAACTCGGCGATTTTCTGCATGGCGAGGCCCCGAAGGCAGCATCCTTGATACATGAGGTGCTACATGAGGCGAAGTCTGCAATGGGTGGCGGCTAGCGCCGGAACCATCATGTTCGTTTTGCTCATCTGGAAGGGCCCATGGTGGGCCGACAGAGGTCATCTCGGGAAAGACCTCTCTCCTGGAGTAGCAGCGGTCGTTACGGGATTCCGAACGACCATCGTCGCAGTAGGAGCGGGGATTATTGCTTCTCTCGGCCTCTACTACACCGATCGCAACCTTCGACACACGCGTGAAAGGGATAGAGAACAAGCCGATCTCGTTCGGGAAGGGCAAGTGACTGAGCGATATGTGGCCGCAGTGAAGCTACTCGCTTCTGAACTTCCGACCGAACGACTTGGGGGAATATACGCTTTGGAGCGGATCATGCATGACTCTCCAAAGGATCAATTCACGGTAACCAAGGTGCTGGCGGCCTTCCTGAGGCAGCATCCGACTGCACACGCAGCGGAACATACGTGCGGGGTGGTGGACGAGGATGTAATGGCTGCGTTCGTAGCGATCGCGCGCCGACCCCGCCGCCTGGACCGTGCCTTTTCTATCGACCTCCGGGGGCTGAAGGTGTGCGGCGCTGAAGTCTACGGGTACGACGAGGAGAGTCGAGCGGACCTTGAATCTATAGACCTGGATGGAGCGTGCTTGAAGGCTGCTGATCTCGAATTCGCCAATATGTGTACGGCGAGCTTGAGGGGAGTCAATCTAGAAGGAGCGATTCTGTCGGTAGCTGATCTCGGGTTTGCTAAACTTCAGGGAGCGAATCTCAAGGGGGCAGATATTGCAGGAACCAACTTGTGCGCGGCCGATCTCACTGACGTCACAGGACTGGAGGTGGAATTGCTCCTCAAGAGTCGATTCAATACACACACGACACTCCCCTCTGAGATGCTGGATGATGAACGGGTTCAGGAGAGGCTCAGCGAATAGGCGTGCAACTGCAAAACACGGTCGGCGGAACGACTTTGGGCTGAAGCTGATTTGGCGCGAGTGATCATGACCCATTACGCTAGCCCGCGGATCGGGGAGGTTTGTGAGCCTGCCCACTGGTACCCGACCATTGGGCCATGATCTCCGAGGCTCGCGCCAAATTGGCTGCCTAAAGTCGTGGAGTCGACCGCCCCAGCCACAGAGGGTTTTCCTACCTTCGCCCGCATGTACGCAGCGCGCCGCCGGACGCGTCCAGCCGGGGCAAGAGGCAGGCCGGCCCGCAAGGCGGCGCGCGCCCGCGTAGGAGCCACCACGACGGCTCAAAGAGACAGGCTCCAGAGGCCTCGCGCCGATCCCTCGGACCGAGGGAACCCTTACGCTCCGCCGTCGCGCTGCCATCCACCGGATACGCCGACTACAGCAACGGCCAGCGTCACCACGCCGTTGGCTGCTTCTATCGGAACAGCCAACGAAGGCGCCAGGTGAACGAGCACCGTGATGGAGACCTCTAGGCCGACGGCAAGGCCAACAAGCGCAAGAACCCGTCGCCGGTTCCAGCGCCCTTGCTGCGGCCTCCCAGATGGCGAGGGCACGGCATCGTCCGCGCCCTCGGATAACTGGACCTCAGTCGGTAGGGTCATCAACGACCTCTCTTTCCTCTTCGATAGGGAAGGTCAGGGCGGCTCCCGCTGCATCGGGGGCCGCCTTTCGTTGGCCACGCCACCCCGACGTGGTCCCCAGAGTGAGGCAAACGCCGTCGACTTCGCATCCAGCCATACACGATCAGTGTTTGCAATTTTGCAAAAGCGTTGATACTTGAGCGCATCTATGGATGCGTTAGAGTGCGGCTGAGCTGTAGGTTTTATCTATCCTCCCACATGCATTGCTTAGCAATGCAAAGCGCGGTACGGCGGGAGAGACATGCAGGCGGGAAGGATGTCAGCATCCGGGTCAGGTGCACCGCCCGGCTAAAGAGGCCAGCGACTCCCCGTTCATCCGCACCGGGGCTCTCGGCCGACTAGAGAGCACTCTGCGCCAGCATCACTGCGCCGCGTTGCCATCGCGTCCACAAAAGACATTGCCAAGGCTTTACCGATCATGGTGCTCTCCAGCCCTCGCGTGCTTCAGAGCACCCCTGGCGTCGCCAGAGGGCACCACCGCGGTGCGATCGATGAAACCGTGCTCCGCGACCCGCGCAGGTCGCTGTGCAAGCCATCCGGACACCCTTGGCCCACCATTCACAGCGGTGCCCTCATGCTCGGTGCGGACATGAGTGAACCCCTGTGAGAGGTAGAACTGCTGGAGTCCCGTATTGGTCGTCCACGCGTCCAGGCGAAGCCATCGCGCTCCCGAGCGGTACGCACGGTCACCAGCCCAGTCGAGCAGCCGGCCACCGAGGTTCTGCCCGGCGTACTCGCGAGCAATGGTGAGCTTGTTGACGAACATCGAAGGTTCGGCCAGTTCGTCGTCGGTCCAGAGCCCCTCTTCTGCGTCGGGTGTCAGCGTGATTGTGCCGACCGTCGTCGGCCCATCTCGCAACATGAACACCGTGCCCGCCTCGATGGTGGCCAGGAGCTTGTCCGCCGGATACGGGCGGCTCCACTGGTCGGACCCAAGGCCGCGCAGCCAAGCCGCCGCCTCTTCGCGGAAGGCCAACAGCTTGGCCAGGTCGGATGCCTCCGCGTTTGTGATTATCACGTGTGCTCGCTTCGGGCGCCGAGGTCGCCGATCTCGTAGTTCATCCGGTTCAGGTCACCCCGGAAGGTCGTGACAGTGCAGCGGATGGGTCGGTCCGATGAGTAGCCCGTGCGCGTCCAGAGCATCACTGGGACACCAGGTCCCATCTCCAAGAGACGGGCCTCCTCAGGGGTGGGCATACGGGTTCCGATCTCGTCGTAATAGCCGATCTGCTCGATGCCACGCGACGCCAGATAGCGCGTGGTCCCCTCCGCGATATCTCCGGGCTCTGCCAGACGTGGCGACTCTTCGATCAACCAGCCTGGGTAGTAGGTCGCCTGTGTGGACCACGGCACGTCGTCCACATACCGGTGACAGAAGCGCAGTACTGCCTTGGTGCCCTCCTCCACGCGGAGACGATCCGCCACCTCCTTCGGAGCCGGCAGCATCTCGACACGGAACGTCTGGTGTGGTCGTCGGCCAGCGTTCATGACGTTCGTGTTGTACGCGTCACCGTTCTGCGGAAAGTTCAGGTTCTCGAAGCGCGAGGCGTTCAACTCGAAAACCTCATGTGAGCGGACCTCGTACCCAAGCCCCTGGCTAGAGGCGATCAACCCCTCACCGACCAGCAGACCGAGCCCGTTTCGGACTGTGTTCCGGGAAGCGTCGAAGCGAGTTTGCAGGTCACTCTCGGACGGCAGCCGGGACCCCGGCGGGAAGGTCCCGTTGTCGATCTCTCGACGCAGGATGTCGGCCACCTGCCGGTACTTGGGCTGCTTGTTCATGACCCCATCATGACGCACTCGCGCAACTCGTTGGTACATGTTGGCCCCAATCTCTTGACGGCTCACTGTCCGTGGGTGCAGCATCACTGCATCAGCTCGTACCAACAAGCTGAGCAGGTGGTCCAACACCTAAGTGTTGGTCACGTATGCCCGCTCGACGGAAAGCCTCGCTGGGTGAGTACGACGGAAGCGGCAGTTGTTTGAAAACTGAACAATGATCGTGCGGGACTGACGCGAGAGCGGTGGTCTCGGTAGGTGCCGAGGGCGAGGGCCCGGAGGTAAACCACCGTGATGAACGCCGTTCTCCCTCTATGCGCTTGGCAAGCGCCACCCGGTCTCCGGGTGTGGGGAAGTACAGCGGGGCCCCAACGCACGTGGCGGCAAGAGTGAGACCGCCCCCGCGGCGACCGGGTGATGTCGTCGGCGGCACGCCAACCTGCACCGATTCGTGCAGGCCGCCCTGCTGGCGTCAGAGCAGTGACGATGACGCACCCGACATTCCCGGCTCGGGACCGGTACGCCGTGGCAACGGCGTACCGGTGAAGCCGTGTCCCTGCGATCTGCGGGAGGTCGGTCGTGGACCGACGACATACCTGGGCGCCCCGGTCCGCGGACCGACTGGCGGCGTCACATTCATCCTGGTCCGCTTACTGGCTTCGCGGCGTCTGACGCCGCGGCCGGCTGCCTCTCCCGTCCGTCCGACCCTGCCGTGTGCGGGGCCGTACGGACGGGGGTGCGGGGAGCCGGAAGGTCTGGCCCCGAGAGGGGGATTTCGATGGAGATCGCTGCCGCGGTTGTCGCGGTCATCGGCACCGTGCTGGGTGCCGCTGTTGTCGGTGTCCAGCAGTATTACGCGGCCCGGTTGCAGCGTCGGCAGACGTTGCGGGACCGGGCTCTGACGGCTCTGTCCGAGTTGAGCACCGCGCTGGCGGATCACCGCCGTGCGATGTGGGTGCGCGAGGATCTGCGCTTGTCCGGCGCGGCCCCGGCCGAGATCGCCGCCGCCCGTGAGGCGAGCCACGTCACGCGGTCCGCTGTCACCGCCCCGCAGATCGCCCTGACGGTGCTGCTCCCGCAGCTCCGTCTCAACGTGAACGAGGCGGTGCGAGCCGTGTACGACATGCGCGGCGCCCGGAGCGCGGAGGTGCTGGCGGCGCGGCGTGAGTCGGCCATCTCTGTGGCCGACAGCCTGGCCGCATCTGCGGCTCACCTGCTGTCCCGCCCCTGATCCACCCCTACAAACGGCCGCACCCCCCGGAGTTGCAGCTCCGGGGGGTGCTGTTCGGGCCGTCCCATCCCTGTGAGAGGAACAACGACCCATGCATGCCATCGCTGCTGTTCAGGCGGTTGTTACCGCCGACGAGTACGACCGCGGGCCGACGGCCGCGGAGCTGGACGCGATCGAGGCCGAGATGCCGCTCATCCGGGCGGAGGTCGAGCTGCTGGACGTGCAGATCGCCCTCCTGGACCGGGAGCCGTCGGAGCTGGGTGCGCGTCGGCTGCGGCGGGCCCGCCGCCGGGTGCTGGCCGCGCGGCGTGAGCTGACCAACCGGTCCGCTGCGACCGCGGGGGAGGCGGCGTGATCCGCATCGTGAGCGTCGGCCGCCTTCAGCGGCTGGAGCAGGGCGCCGAGCAGGCCCGCATCCGGGTGCGGGAGGTCCAGGCGCAGGCGGATACCGCGCTGGGCCGCCACGTACACAACGTCGTGGAGCTGACCGCCCGCCTGGAGAGGGCGGAGAGTGACGCCGGGATTCTGCGGGAGCACGTCGCGGAGATCGAGGCCGCGCTGGAGAGGGCGGAGGCCACCACGGACGAGGTGGCCGTGCTTCTGTCCGGCGCGATGAAGGAGCTGTCCGCCGCGCAGCAGGAGATCTTGTTGAAGGACATCGAGATCCGCCGGCTCCGCGACGAGCTGGAGGGTGAGTCGTTGGAGGGGCGGTCGCTGACGGTGCTGCTGCACCACGGCGAGCCGCACACCATCTACGCCTCCCGCGAGGACGCCCACGCCGACACCGCCACCCACGGCCTGCCTGCGGACCACGTCTGGAAGCCCTGCGATGAACGCCCGCCTGCGGCGTTCACGTGGCGGTGCGAGGCGTTCAAATACAACCCGGACTCCAACGGGTTCCGCCGCCTCCACATGCCCGCTCCGAAGCCTGTCGAGGGGGCGGCGTGAACGGCGTTCATATCCGTTCAGCGGAGAAGGCCCTGTCGGTGGGCACGTGGGCGATCGTGGCCGGGGCGGTGCTCTACTCCGTCCTCACCGTGACCCCGCTCGCCGCCGCGCACACCCCCGCCCGGTGGGCGTGGACCGCCCCGATCCTGCCCCTGGTCGTGGACGCCGCGGTCGTCATCGTCGTGCGCCTGGACGCCGTTCTCGCCCGGCTGGGCGGGCACGGGGGGCGGTGGCCGGTCGTGCTGCGGTGGATGACCGGCTGCATGACCCTGGCCCTGAACGTCGCCGACTCCGCCCTGAAAAGCGACCTGGTCGGCGTGGCCGTGCACGCGGTGGCACCGCTGCTGCTGATCGTCACCGCGGAGACCGGGCTGGCCTACCGCCGCGCCATCACCGCCGCCGTGAAGCGGCTGGAGGAGGAGCAGCGGGCCGAGCGGGAGCGGGCCGAGCAGTCCGCCCGCGAGCGTGCGGAGGCCGCCCGCCAGCAGGCGCGGGAGGAGCGCGAGCACGCCGCGACGCTGGCCCGTGAACAGCGTGAACACGAAGCCCGGTTGGCCCGCGAGGCGGCCGAGCGGGAGGAGCGGCGCCAGCTGCGGGAGCAGGAGGAGCGCACCGCCCGCGAGACCGCCGAGCGGGAGGCGCGTGAACGCCGTGAACGCGAGCGTGAACAGCGCGAGCGGGAGCGTGAGCGGGCCGAGCGGGAGGGCGCCGAGCGGCGTGCCCGTGAGGCCGCGGACCGGGCGGAGCGTGAACGCCGTGAACAGGCCGAGCGGGAGGAGCGGGCCGAGCGTGAACGCGCCGCGCTGCTGGAGCGCGGCCCGGCCACGACCAAGCTCCCCGAGGATGAGGCCCGGCAGATCGTGGCCGCCGCGTTCGGTGCAGGGCTTCCCGTGCGGTCGGCGGCGGAGCTGTGCGGCTGGTCGGTCGGCTGGGTCTCCTCCCGCTACGCCGAGCACCGCGATCCCGCCGCGGGCGGCGCCGAGCTGGCGATCGCGGGCCGCTGATGGCCGCCATCCCCGTCTACCCGTGGCGGCTCGCGCCTGACGGACTCGCCACGGTCCGACAGTTACGTGCTCTCGGGCTTCGGCCGGGTGGTCAGGACGTGGTCGCGCAGATCGAGCGCCCGCGCCGCCGCCGCGGCCCGCTGGTCGCCTACCTCTACTCCATCGAACAGGCCAAGCCGGTCCGGCCCATGACCCCGGCCAAGCACGCAGCGCTGGCCAAGGCGAACCAGGCCCGGCGTACCTGCCCTGAATGCGGGCGGGACGCGGGCTACACCCTTCCTACCTCGCTCGGCATGTGTGTGGCCTGTGCGGACGCTTCCGCGCAGGCTGCCTGACTCGTGTCCCAGATACGCAGAGCGCCCCGGCCCGCTTCCTACGGCCCGGCCGGGGCGCTCTCGTGCACTCCGAAGGAGCTGTACCAGTGTCCGACACCACCACCGAGGCCACGACCTCCTTCTCCGAATCCGCGGCCGTTACGGCTGCGGACGGCACGTCGGTGCCGATCGAGTTCACCATCACCCAGGCCGCGGCCGAGCAGGAGAAGGCCACGCGGGGGCGTTCTGGTCCGGGGCTGCGGGCGTTGCCGGCCGCCGTGTTCGGCGCCGAGGCGCTGTCCACCGGGGCGGCTGCCCTGTACTCGGCGACGGGTCTGGTCGGCACGATGACCGCGGCCGGGGTCGTGGTCGGCACCACGGCGCTGGCCGGGGCCGGAGTCGCGGTACGCAGAGCCCGCCGCACCCGGCGGGCAGGAAGTACGCCCGGTTCCTTCCGCAGCAGTACGCGCGGCGGGCGCGGCTCGCACGGGGCGCTCGGCCTCGGCGGTGGGCGTCCGCACCGCTCCGGGTCTGGCGGCGGCTCGCTCGCCGGAAGGGCCCGCGGATCACACGGCGGTGCTGGCGGCCACCGCGCGTCCGGCATCGGCCGGCAGCGCGATCACGGCAACCTGGGCTCTGGCTCGGGCAGCGCGGGCGGGCTGTCGCTGGCCAAGAGCCGTGCTCAGCGCCCTACCTCCACCGGAACGGGGCTCGCGGCGCCGGGTGCGAGCAGCCTTCAGCGCGGCAACGCCGGGAACTTCGGCGGCACGGGCGGCAAGCGAGGCCTGTTGGACCGCATCGCCCGCCGCAGGGGCGGTGCCTCCGGGGGCGCCGGCACGTCCGCCCGCGGGGCCGGTGGCATCGGCCTGCACGGCGGCGACGGAAGGAAGTCTGCGGGGGGCGGGGCGCGGTCCACGGTGGCCGCCGCCACCGGCCGCGCGGTCCGTGCGGCTGCTCGCGGGTTGTCGGCGGTGCGGCGGAAGGCGTCCGGGCTGTTGTCGTCACCGTCGGGTCAGGCGCTGCGGGAGCGGATCCGTTCGGCGCGGCGGGAGTTGGCGAAGAGGGGGAAGGCGGCCGTGCCGTTCCTGCTGCGGGCGGCCGGTGCCACGCTGGCCGCCGGTGCCCTGGGCGCCCTGGTCTACATCCCCGGCCTGCTGCTGCGGGGCGTGGCCGCCACGTTCGGCGGTCTGCTGCGGTGGCTGCGGCTGGCGCCCCGCAACGGCAAGAAGTGGGGCGTCCGGTTCACCCGCTGGGCCGTGACGGTCTCCAAGTGGGTGTTCGTCAAGCTCATGCGGAAGGCGAAGGCGAAGTACGCCGACGCGGTCCGCCCCGATGTCCTGACCGACTTTCCCGAGCCCGGCCGCCGCACCAAGAGCGACTGGCCGTCTGATCACTTCGGAGGGAACCTGGTGTCCGTATTCCAGCGGGAGACCGAGGGCATGCGCGAGGCGTACGCCCACTACGAGCCGCCGATGATGCTGGCGGTGGCCGCCGAGTACTGGGGCCTGCCCGAGGGACTGACCTCCACCGGCGAGGCCATCCGCCAGCTGGCCATCAACACCTCGGACAAGTACCCGGCCGATGCCCGGATGGCCGACCTGGTCGCCCAGGTCTACGCCCTGCTGCACCAGGCCGCGCAGAAGGCCGCCGAGGTCGGGCCGCTGTTCGCCAAGGTCCACGAGCACGACCTTCGGCGCTACGAGGAGCCGCGGCCGGGTGAGCACATGTGGAACATCCTGGAACGGCGGCAGGACGGCAGCTTCAACCAGCACCAGCCCTCGCACTTCGTGGCCGTCACCCAGGACATCGCCCACGTCTACGCCCGCTATGAGCCCGGCCACATGTCCCAGGTCGCCGCCGAGTTCGAGGGCATCCCCGCCGGCATCGAGAACGTCGCCGCGGCCGTGGAGCAGCTCCAGGTCCGCAGCAACGACAAGTACCCGGTGGACAAGGCCATCGTGGACGCCCTGACGGACGTGCACACCATGCTGCTCCAGGCCGCCTCCGCGGCGCAGGACCTGATGCCGAACTTCCGGCGCCTGCACGCCCCGGACATCGCCCGGCACGAGGCCCCGCGCAACGGCGTCGAGGGCGAAGGCATGTGGGACGTCTGACCCTCTCCTGAACCCCTCTCGTGGGCCGGGCACCGCTGGTGCCCGGCCCACGGGCTTCCCCTCGACTTCCGGCGCGACTGCCGAAGGAGATCCCTCATGGCTTCCAGCAACGCTCCTGCCCTGGACTGGACGTGGGGCACCACCCCTGCCACCGCCGCGGCCCTGGTCGCCGGGGGCGCCTACAGCGCCGCCGCTGTCGGCGCCGCCACCGGGCTGCCCGGCTCCTACGCCCTGCTCGTCGGGGCCGCAGGCGCCGCAGCACAGGCCGGCGCCGACCTCTACCAGCGCCGCCCCGGCGGGCACATCGCCACCCGGTGCGCGGGATGGCTGGCCACCGGCGGCTGGGCCGCGGTCGCGCTCGCCGAGCACACGGTGCTGACCTGGGCGGCCACCGGCTGGTGGGCGGCCGGAACCGCGGCCGGCATGACCCTCGCCCGCGGCCTGGTCCGCGCCGAGGAGACCGCGCGGACCGAACGCGCCTCCCGGCGGCTTCAGAAGTGGGCCAACGGGCAAGCCAAGGACTGGCACGAGCGCCTGCACCGCCTCTTCCGCCTCGACGGCCACACCGTCGAAGGCGTCAGGCCCTGGACAGGGGACGTCGGCTACACCGTGCGGGTCCTGATGCCCTCCGACACCCCGGAACTCCCGGCGGATGCGATCCGCAAGCTGGCGGTGGACCTGAAGCTGCCCAAGGGCGGCAGCATCCAGATCCTCGACGGCGAGATCTACGGCCAGATCCTCATCCGCGTCACCGCCAAGGACGTCCTCGCCGAGACCATCGACTTCCCCGAAGAGGTCACCGAGACCAGCATCTACCAGCGCATCCAGCTCGGCCTGCTGCCCGACGCCGAACCCGCCGACTTCCCCCTCACCGACGTGTGTGCGCTGGAGATCGGGCAGACCGGCTCGGGCAAGTCCAACACCATCAACGTCACCAACGCCCAGCTCCTGCGCACCAAGGACGCCGTGGTGTGGCACCTGGACGTCACCGGCGCCGGCATCAGCCTCCCCTGGCTGCGCGCCTGGGCCGTTGACGGCACGGTGGAGCGCCCGCTGATCGACTGGACCGCCGACACCGTCGAAGAAGCCCACATCATGCTGGACGTGGCGATCGCGGCGATCAACACCCGCAAGGCCGCTTACCAGGACCTGATGCACGACGCCGATGACGACAAGATTCCCGTCAGTCCGCAGGTCCCCGCCATCATCATCGTGGTCGATGAGATCGCCGAACTGCCCTACGACATCCTCGCCAAGCTCGACACCGTGGTCGACACCGGCCGCGCCGCCCGCGTCCGCACGGTCATCTCCGGCCTGCGGGCCACCCAGGATGTCATCACCGCCGCCATCAAGAAGCAGTCCCGTGTACGGATCGGCATGCGCGTCTCGGACCCCGAGGAGCTTTCGCACCTGTTCCCGACCGGTGGCGCCCGGCTGAACCCCAAGGCCGCCGCTCACAAGGGCTCCGGGTTCCTCTCCGCGCCGGACCAGGACGACGTCGACTCCGAGCCGACCCCGTTCAAGTGCTTCCGGATCAAGCCGAAGACCATCAACACCATCAGCCCGAAGCTCGCCGCGCGGCGCCCGGCCGTGGACGCGATCTCGCTGGACACGGCACCGGGCCGCTACTACGCGAGCCGCTGGGGCCGCATCCTGCCCCGCCTCTACAAGGACAAGAAGCTGTCCGCCGCGACCCTGCCGTTCACCGAGCTGGAGATCCTGCGGCCCCCGCTGGACGAGGTCAACGGCACCCCGATCACCGGAAAGGGACAGCCCCGCAGCTCCGGCAGCCCGCGCCCGACCACCGGCGGCGCCCCCGCCGGGCGGCCGGCCCGGTTCGGGTCGGAAGCACTGGCCGCCCTGCTGAACGCCCCCGCCTCGACCGCGCCCGCCACCACCACGGCGCCCGCCGCGGCGGAGGAGGGGCCGGAGGCGATCCGGGCAGAGTTCGGGCGCGTCCTGGAGCAGGCCGGCAACCTGACCGACCACCCCAACCCCATCCCGCAACTGCTGGCCGACGCACACCAGCACGTCGTCGCCGCCGGCGGCCGCATGCACACCGCCGACCTCGCCACCCGACTGGACATGGACCCGCTCCTGCTCGGCACCGAGCTGGGACGGCTGCTGCGCGCGGTCGGCATCGAGCGCCCCGGCAAGGGCACCGTCCGCGCCGGAGAGACCGGCGAACCCAAGCCCGGCTACCTCCAGGAGACCCTGGCCGCCGCCCTCCGCGCCTACGCCGACCGTCACGCCGCGTGACCCTCGGGTGGTCTGTGGGACTCCCACAGACCACCCACCACAGCCCCCACCACGGCCCGTGGGACTCCCACACCCCCGTGGGAGGTGCTGACCTGCATGTGTGGGCGTGGGACTCCCACAGAAAACAGGCCCGCAAAGCCCCTCAGCCGCCCCCTGACAGCCTCGCGGCGGCCGTCTGCTTCCCGGCGTGGGAGTCCCACGCCGGGCCCTCCTGCCGCTCTACAGAAAGTGACACTCGTGGTTCTTTCGATCAGCGGACTCGTCCTCGCCCTCATCCTCACCGCGGTGATGCTGCGCACCCGCTACCTGCCCGTCGGCGGCGCGCTGACCGCCGCGTCCCTGGGCTACTTCCTCGCCGCCAGCGGCGCCGCCCCCTCGATCAACGCGTTCTTCTCCGCCTTCGCCGCCGGCATCTCCAGCCTCGGCCACTCCTTCGGATAGGACCCGTCATGACGCTGACGCCCTGGAGCTACACCGAGATCTCCGACCTGCTCGACCACACCGACATCTCCCACCTGCTCGACGCCGACACCACCCGCCTCCTCAACGCCTCCAACCAGCCCACCCCGGCGAAGTCCGCCGTGCCCGAACGGCCCGTGGACGACGCGGCGTACATGACGGCCGTGTGGCAGCACATCCGCGAACAGCAGGATCACCGACCCGGCCCGGCCGACAGCACGTCGCTGCCGACATACGGCCCCACGCCCCCGGTTCCGCAGCCCGAGCGGCGCATCGTGCCCGCGTGGGCCGTGGGCACGGCCGTTGCCGGAATCGGAGTCGGCGCCACCTGCGTCGGGCTCGGCTGCGGCACCTGGCTCGCCTGCCAGGGATTCGCCGCCGTGTCCCTGAGGTCCGTCCTGTTCGTCACCCTGCCGATCGCCGCTCTGGCTGCCGTTGCCGTCGCCATCGGCTCCGCCATCCGCTCGGCCACCACCGCTCGCATCCAGACCCACCACCACTACACCGGCCCCGTCTACCAGGACCAGCGCAATGTGACCACCACGTCCCACGGCCTCTGGGCCACCACCCACAACCAGCTCTGACCAGCACCGGAAGGGACCCACTTCTGTGAGCACCGAAGATCACAACGAACCCGAGACCATCCGCTACACCGCCGATGTCGTATGCATCCGGGACGGCGCAGTCCTGCTGATCGAACGGGGCTGGCCCCCGCACCAGGGGATGCTGGCCCTCCCCGGCGGCCACGTCGACCCCGGCGAGACCTCCCGGACCGCCGCCGCACGGGAGCTGCTGGAAGAAACCGGCGTCCACGTCCACCCCGACGACCTGAAGCTGATCGGCATCTTCGACAACCCCGACCGCGACCCGCGCGGCCGGTACGTCACCGCCGCCTACCTGGTGACCGTCCCCGACGACACCACCGCACACGCCGGGGACGACGCCGCAGCCGTCCGGTGGACGCCCCTCAACGACACGGACCGCCTCGCGTTCGACCACAGCGCCATCGTGGCCGCAGCCCGGCACCGGCAGCACAGCCCCCTCTAACTACGCCAAGGGCGGCCCCCTCGTCTCGCCAAAGTCGCGGGGCCGCCCCTGCCCAACCAGCACCCACTCAAGGAACTGGAGACCTCCAGCATGACCCAACCCACCACCATCCGGCGAGTACCCGGCCGGCGACCGCGCTTACTGGACCTGTACTGCTGCCAGGGCGGGGCCTCCAAGGGCTACGCCGACGCCGGGTTTGACGTGACCGGCGTCGACATCGCCCCCCAGCCCCGCTATCCGTACCGGTTCGTCCAGGCCGACGCCATCACGTTCGTGCTGGAGCACGGGGCGGAGTTCGACTTCATCCACGCTTCGCCCCCGTGCCAGCACGACACCGCCTGCCAGCGCATCCAGGGCCGCGAGCATCCCGACCTGATCGCCCCCACCCGCACCGCCCTGGAGACCACAAGGCGCCCGTGGGCGATGGAGAACGTGGGCGGCGCCGTGCCGAAGCTGCGCGGGCCGGTGATGCTGTGCGGGCAGATGTTCTGCCTGGCCAACTACCGGCACCGGTACTTCGAGCCCGGCGGGGGCTTCACCCTTGCCCAGCCCGAGCACCCGGCGCACCTGGTGCCGCAGGCCAAGATGGGCCGTCCAGTCCCGCCCGGCCACTACGGCCAGTTCGTCGGCAACTTCTCCGGCATCGAACTGGCCCGCCGGGTGCTGGGCGTGCCGTGGATGAACCGCGACGGCATCCGCGAGTGCATCCCGCCCGCCTACACCGAGCACATCGGCCGCGCCGCCCTCGCCCATCTCGCCCCCGTGCTGGAGGTAGCCGCATGAACGCGACGCCCGATCTCCTGCGCGTCGCCCTGAGCCTCGCGTCTGCCGGTGTCCCGGTACTGCCTCTGCGGGCGGGCAAGCTCCCGTTCGGGAACTGCCGCGACTGCGCCGGGACTTCGCCCCGGTGCGGTGGCCGACCGAACATGAAGACCCCCGGCCCCTGCGCCTGCCCGCAGCCATGCCACGGCTGGGCCGCCGCCACCACCGACCCCACCGCCCTCCGCTCCCCGGCGTGGGCGTGGACGTGGCGCAAGGCGGCAGCGGTCGCCTACCACCCCGGCGGCGCCGGCCTGACCGTCGTGGACCTCGACAACCCGGCCGCCATCGCCTGGGCACGTGATGCCCTGCCCGCAACGCGGACCGTGGCCACCACGCGCGGAGAACACTGGATCTACCGGGACACGATGCAGTCCGCGAACGCTGTGCGGCCAGGCGTCGACATCAAGTCCCTCATGCAGTATGCCCGGTGGCTCGGCCCCGGCACCGGCACCATCACAGAGCTGCCGGACGTTGTCCGGGCGCTGATCGTGAAGAGGGCCGCCCCCGCCCGGCCGGGGCCACAAGCCCTCACCGCGCCCGCGCTGGCCGGGGGCGGGGAGTGCCGTCACCGCACGCCCGCCTACCTGGAGCGTGGGATCGCCATGGCGGAGCAGCGCATTGGCGAGGCCCGTGAGGCGATCCACGCCACCGTCTACCGGACCTTCCTCGCGGTGCTGTCGACGCATGGCCGGTGTGGCTGCCTCACCGACGCCCACCTTGCGCGGCTGTTCACTGCTGCGCAGGCCAAGGGCGAGTCCCCGCGGCACTGCACCGACGCATGGGCCAACGCCCGTACCGCTCTGGGGATGTAGCCGTGGCCGAGGACGAGAAGAACCCGGCCCGCGAGGTCATCACCGACTACGCGCAATCGCACTTCCGGTACTTCCGCACCGCCGACGGGACCGTGTACGCGCAGCGGAACGGGCACCCCGTGGCCCGCCCGATCCGCTCCCAGGGCACCTCGGGCAGCCATCGGCAGGAACTCATGGTCGGCCTGTTCAAGGACGGGGTCGGCGTGTTCAACGGGACCGCGCTCAAGGAGGCGTTGGACTTGATCGAAGCACTCGCGATGACCGAGGACGTGCAGCCCGTTCACATCCGCGTCGCGCCCGGATTCGACGGCGCGACCTGGCTCGACCTGGGCCGCAGCGACGGCCAGTCCGTCCGTATCCACCCCGCCGGCTGGGATATCCGCGTTCCCGACCCGCGTGAAGTGTGCTGGCGACGCACCCAGCTCACCGGTGAACTCCCCCTACCCGTCAAGGACACCGACGGCAAGGGCATCGACCTGCTGCTGAGGCTGTGCAACTTCGCCACCGCGGAGACCGAGTGCCTGGCCATCGCCTGGCTGATCGGCTGTCTCGGCCCGTCCGTGCCCGTCCCCGCGCCGTTCCTCACTGGGCCGCAGGGCGCCGGCAAGTCGACCGGCGGGCGGATGCTCGTGCGGGTCATCGAGGGCATGAGCGGTGACCTGCGCCGTGCTCCCAGGGACGAGGAGAACCTGATCACAGCGGTGGCGGCCGGATGGGTCACCGCGCTGGACAACCTGTCCCACATGACGCCGGAGCTGTCGGACGCCATGTGCTGCATCGTCACCGGCGCCGAGAACGTCAAGCGCGCCCTGTTCACCGACGGGGATGTCTTCCGCGCCCGCTACCGCCGCCCCCTGCTCCTGACCGGCATCGACGTTGGTGTCATCCGTCCCGACCTCGCGGAACGGCTCCTGCCCCTTCGTCTGGAGCGGCCGAAGGTCCGACGCACGGAGGCAGAGCTGTGGGCGGAGTACGCGGAAGTCCTGCCCGTCGTCCTCGGCTCGCTCCTCGACCTCACGGTCAAGGTCCGCGCGATCGAGGCGGAGACTCCCACCGACCTGCGCATGGCGGACTTCGCGCACCTGTGCGCGCAGCTCGACGCGGCGACCGGTCTCGGAGCGCTCACCGCCTACCGGGCCAGTCTGGACGATCTCAACGACGACGTGATCGAGGGCGACTTGCTGGCCCAGACCGTCCTCAGGCACGCCGTGGACATCGAACCGGGTGCAGCGCAGCGGATGACTTCCACCGAGTGGCTGCACTGCCTCACCCGCCTCTACACCGGCGAGGACTTCCGCCCCCTGCCCAAGGGATGGCCCACCACCGGCAAAGTCCTCTCCGACCGCCTGAAGCGCCTCCAGCCCACCCTCGCCGCCCGTGGTGTCCTCATCGACTCCGGCCGCACCAAAGACGGCCGCTACCTCGAAATGACCCGCATCGCCGCACGGACGCTGCACGAGCAGCAGGCGTTCTGATGGCGGCCGGCACGGCCGTACGAGCAAGAGGAGCACCCGGTTGCCCGACGGGGCGTGCTCCTCTTGCTGTTCGGCGGCGGCGCCGCCTGCAATGGACGTGCGCGAAGCGCTCCTTCTTCACGCCCTGAGCAGCGCAACACCCACCACAGAACCCCTCCTTTTTTTCCTAAGTGGGGAACGCTGCGTCACCTGCGTCACCTAGACCCCGAAAACGGTGGGTGACCTGCGCAGACAGGGGTGACGCAGACGGCCCGTCTCTGCGTCACCCCGCGTCACCTGCGTCACCGATGACGGACAGCCTGCGTCACCGATGACGCACCCTCAATGCCCTGCGTCACCGAAAAACCGCAGGTCAGAAGCCTGAATGACGCAAATGACGCGGGTGACGCAGAAATCCCGACCTCGGACAAGCGCGAGCCCTGAGCAGCACCCAAGTCCCGCTCGTTAGGAGACACCGGATGAGCACCGCGATTGCCGCTCCTGTCGACCGACTCCTGTACAAGCCCGAGGAAGCAGCCGAAGCACTCGCCATCGGCCGCTCCACCGTCTACGAGCTGATGGCCGAAGGCGGCCTGAAGTACATCAAGTTGGGCCGCACACGCCGGATTCGGCGTACCGACCTCGAAACGTACGTCGCGAACCTCTCTCCCCTGCCCAACTGACCCAAGCACGTCCCCCGAGGCGCCCCGAGCATCCCGCTCGGGGCGCCTCCCGCATGGAGGAGCACATGAGCCCCCGCAAGTCCAACATGGAGTCGTCCATCTACTTCGGCGCCGACGGTTGGTGGCACGGCCGCGTCACCATGGGCGTGAAGGGCGACGGCAGCCCTGACCGACGCCACCGCCGGGCCCGGACCGAGGCCGTGATCAAGCGCAAGGTGAAGGAGCTGGAGCGCCAGCGCGACCAGGGCCGCGCGCCCGCGGCAGGCCGTAAGCCGACCGTGGCCGCGTGGATGGAGACCTACCTGACCGACATCGCGAGCCTGAAGCTCAAGCCGCGCTCGCTGGACGACTACTGGTCGAAGACGCGCAACGACATCATTCCGGGCGTCGGCAAGCACCGCATCGACAAGTTGCAGCCTGAGCACCTGGAGCGGATGTACCGGGCCATGCTCGACGCCGGCCATGCCCCCTCGCACGTCGTGAAGGTGCACCGCATCCTGTCCCGCGCTCTGAAGATTGCCCACCGCCGTCGCATCGTCGGTGAGAACGTCGCCACGCTCGTGGACCCGCCGAGCATCGATGAGACCGAAGCCAACCCCTTTACCAAGGAGGAGGCCAAAGCGTTTCTCGAAGCCGCCTCGAAGCGGCCTTCCTTCATGCGCTGGATCGTCGGTGTCGGCATGGGGTTCCGGCAGGGGGAAACGCTCGGGCTGCGCTGGCCATACGTCGACCTGGAAGCGGAGCTGTTCCACCCGGAGTGGCAGCTACAGCGCCTCACCTGGCGGCACGGCTGCGCGGACCCGCATGCCTGTGGGTCACGTCTGCACCGCTTCGATCCATGCCCGCCGGACTGCACCACGCACAAGGGCTACAAGAGGGGCTGCCCGAAGCCGTGCACCAAGACGTGCACGAAGCACGCGAGCGCCTGCCCGGAGCGCAAGGGAGGCGGGCTCGTCTTCACCCGTCCCAAGACGAAGAAGAGCCGGAACGCCGTGCCGATCCCGCCCGTCTTCATCCCCTTCCTGCTCGATCACAAGGACCAGCAGGAGGAGATGCGGGCCGCCGCCGGGGAGTTGTGGCAGGAACACCAGGTCGTGTTCTCGCGGCCAGACGGGCGTCCGCTGGACCCGCGTGCCGACTACGAGGAGTTCAAGGAGCTGCTCGTGGAGGCGGGCATCGATGACCGTCGTCTGTACGACGGGAGTCGTCACACCGCCGGCACGATCCTGAACGAGCTGGGTGTGGACATGCCCACGATCATGGAGATCCTTCGGCACACCCAGATCAGCCAGACGCGGCGGTACGTGAAGGGCAGATCGCACCTGTCGAAGGACGCCATGCGGCGCATGGGCGAGTTCTTCGTGCCCTCACCGGCCGGGCCCGATGCGGGACCCACTGAGACCAGGACTGAGACCGCTGACAGTCGTGCGGCCCGCTCCCGGCGTCGCCGTCGCCTCCGCTGAACGAAAAACCCCAGGTCAGTGAACTTCTGACCTGGGGTTCCAGTGGAGCCGCTTTCGGGATTCGAACCCGAGACCTACGCATTACGAGTGCGTTGCTCTGGCCATCTGAGCTAAAGCGGCGTGCTGCGTGCACCTAGGGTGCGGTCGGCAACGTCGGTAAGTCTACACAGTTTCCGGGGGTGCTTCGTACCGGCTCCGGGAGCGGAGGACCGGGGCCGGTACGAAGGTCTAGGGGCAGCGTTTGCCGGTGGCCGGCGGGGTGCCGTGGAGGAGGTAGGTGTCGATGGCGGAGTCGACGCAGGTGCTGCCGCGCAGGAAGGCGGTGTGGCCGTCGCCGGCGTAGGTCAGGAGGTGGCCGGAGGAGAGCTGGCGGGCCAGGGACCGGGCCCAGCGGTAGGGGGTGGCCGGGTCGCGGGTGGTGCCGACGACCACGATCGGGGCCGCGCCCCGCGCCGTGATGCGGTGCGGCTCGCCCGTGGCCCGCACCGGCCAGTACGCGCAGTTCAGCGAGGTCCAGGCCAGGCCCTCGCCGAAGACCGGGGACGCCTTCTCGAACGCGGACTGCGCCTGCCGCAGCTGCTCGGGGCCGGTGAAGGCGGGCGGCAGGTCGAGGCAGTTCACCGCGTTGTTGGCCATCATCAGGTTGCTGTAGTGGCCGTCGGCGTCGCGCTCGTAGTAGCTGTCGGAGAGGGCGAGCAGCGCCGCGCCGTCGCCCTTCGTCGCCGAGGTCAGCGCCGCGCGCAGCTGCGCCCAGGCGCCCTCGTCGTACATCGCCGCGATCACGCCGGTGGTGGCCAGCGCCTCGCCGAGCTTGCGGCCGTCGCGGTCGCCCGTCGGGACGGGGTGGCCGTCGAGCTTGCGGAAGAAGCTCCTGAGGTGGTCGGCGGCCTGCTTCGGCGTCGTACCCCTGCGTCCGAGCGGGCAGTCGGTGCGCCGCAGGCAGTCCTCGGTGAAGGCCTGGAACGCCGTCTCGAAGCCCTCGGCCTGCTCCAGGTTCACCGTGCGGGAGTCGAGGGAGGGGTCCAGCGCGCCGTCCAGCACCACGCGGCCCACCCGGCTCGGGAAGAGGCCGGCGTAGGTCGCCCCGAGGAAGGTGCCGTACGACGCCCCCACGTAGTTCAGCTTCGGGTCGCCCAGCGCCGCGCGGAGGATGTCCATGTCACGGGCCGCCTCGACGGTGGACACGTGCCGCAGCAGCCGCGCCGAGCGCGCCCCGCAGGCCTGCGCGAACTTCTGGTCCGCCGCGACCACCGCGTTCTGCTCGGCCCGGTCGTCGGGGGTCACGTCGGTCTGCGTGTACGTGTCCATCTGACGGTCGTCGAGGCACTGGACGGGCTCGCTGCGGGCGACGCCGCGCGGGTCCACCGCCACCATGTCGTACCGGGCGCGGACCTCGGCGGGGTAGCCGAGACCGGCGTACTGCTGGAGGTAGGCCACCGCCGAGCCGCCCGGACCGCCCGGATTGACCAGCAGCGAGCCGAGCCGCTTGCCGCCGCCGGTCGCGGCCTTGCGGGACACCGCGAGCCGTACGTCGCCCGCGCCCGGCCGGTCGTAGTCCAGCGGCGCCCGCATCGTGGCGCACTGGAAGCCGGGGGCGCCGCAGTCGCGCCACGTCAGCCGCTGCGTGTAGTACGGCGCCAGCGCGGCCGGGATCGCGCGCGGCAGCGGGGCCAGGTCGGGGACGCTCGCCGCGCCGGTCCGCGCCGACGCCGCCGAGGACGGCCTGATCGAGCTGCTGCCGGGGGAGCACGCGGACACGAGGAGGGCCGCGGTCGCCAGGGCGGCGGCCGTGAGCCGTGCCGTGGTCCGGGGGCGGGACGGGGAGGACCTGGTCTGCATCCCGCGAGAGTAACGCTGGGCGATGCGGTGGACGCGGGGAGTTCCGATTGTCGCCCCGTACGGGGGACGGAGTGGCCATGCGGCCGGTTTCAGCCCGCCCGCAGCGCCATCGCCAGTCCGCTGCCCACAGTGCCGACCTCAGCACGCCCGCAGTGCCAACGTCAGCCCGCCACCCACGTCAGTACGCCCCCAGTGCCATAGGCAGCCCGCCCCACCGCCATCGTCAGCCCGCCCCCACCGCCATCCTCACCCCGCCCGCAGCGCCATCGTCATCGCCTCCACCGCCAGCAGCGGCGCCACATTGCGGTCCAGGGCCTCGCGGCACGCGGCGATCGCCTCGATGCGGCGCAGGGTGGACTCCGGGGTGCTGGCGCGGGCCAGCCGGTCCAGGGCGTCCTGCGCGTCGGCGTTGGCGATCGCCACGCGGGAGCCGAGCTGGAGGGCGAGGACGTCGCGGTAGAAGGTGGTGAGGTCGCCGAGGGCCACGTCCAGGCTGTCGCGCTGGGTGCGGGTCCTGCGGCGCTTCTGCATGTCCTCCAGGTCCTTCATCACGCCCGCCGTGCCGCGCGGCAGCCGGCCGCCCTGGGCCGCGCCGAGCGCCGCCTTCATCTCCTCGGACTCCCTGCCGTCCGTCTCCTCGGCGAGCTGCTTGGCGTCCTCGGCGGCCGCGTCGACCAGTTCCTGGGCGGCCCGCAGGCAGGCGCCGACCTCCTCCAGGCGCAGCGGGAGTTTCAGGACGGCGGCGCGGCGCTCGCGGGCGGCCGGGTCGGTGGCCAGGCGCCGGGCGCGGTCCACATGCCCCTGGGTGGCGCGGGCGGCGTCGGCCGCGGCCACCGGGTCCACGCCGTCGCGTCGTACGAGCATGTCGGCGACCGCGGCCACGGACGGGGTGCGCAGGTTCAGGTGGCGGCAGCGGGAGCGGATGGTCGGCAGGACGTCCTCGATGGAGGGGGCGCACAGCAGCCAGACCGTGCGCGGGGCGGGCTCCTCGACGGCCTTGAGCACGGCGTTCGCCGATTTCTCGTTCAGCCGCTCGGCGTCCTCGACCAGGATGATCTGCCAGCGGCCGCCCGCCGGCGCGGTGAACGACTTGCGGACCGTGTCCCGCATGTCCTTCACCAGGATCTCGGCGCCGACCGCGGCGACCGTGGTGACATCCGCGTGGGTGCCGAGCAGCGCGGTGTGGCAGCCGTCGCAGAAACCGCAGCCGGGGGCGCCGCCGAGGGCCCGGTCGGGGCTCACGCACTGGAGGGCGGCGGCGAAGGCCCGCGCCGCCTGGTTGCGGCCCGCACCGGGCGGTCCGGTGAACAGCCACGCGTGCGTCATCCGGGACGACTCCGGCGGCGGCGCGTCGGCCGCGGCGGCGGTGACCAGGGCGTCGGCGTCCCGCGCGGCGGCGCCCAGCACCTCGCTCACCTTCTCCTGCCCGACGAGGTCGTCCCACACGCTCACGGGTCACGCCGCCCTTCCGTCACACTCCGCGTTCCGACCTCCATTGTGCGGGCGGGGTCTGACAACCGGGACCACACCGGAAACGCCGAGCGGCGCCCGCCCCTGCTCCGGCAGGGCGCGAGCGCCGCTCTCGACGGGGGCCGGGGTCAGCCCCGGCGCCTCCTGCGGGGCTCGTCCTGGTCGTCGTACGAGCCCAGCAACTCGTCCGCCAGCGACGGCAGATCGTCCAGCGGGGTCTCCTCGGCCCAGTCCGGGCGCGGGCGGCGGCGGGCGCTCTCGGTGCCGGGCTGGGGCATCTCGCGGGTGCGGTCCCCGGAGCCGTCGGGGTCCGCGGGCCGCTCGTCGCGGAAGAAGCCGCGCGGCATCCGGTCGGCCGGGGCGTCGTCGCGCACGGGCGGCAGTACGGCCGTCTCGTCCACGCCGAGCTGCGGCAGCACGGCGGTCTCCTCCGCGGCGCTCGCGGGCACCTGCGGCAGTACGGCGGTCTCCTCGGCGGCGCTCGCCGGCACCTGCGGCAGTACGGCCGTCTCGTCCGCGGCGCCGGGAACGGCGGGCGGCTGGGGCAGCTCGGCGGTCGTCTCGGCCTCGGAGAACGGGTTCCGGGCGCCGCGGGCGGACGGCTCGTCCCGGCCGGGCGAGACGACCGGCGTCGGCACCGTCTCCTCCACACCCCGGCCCGTCGTCCCTTCGGCACCCCGGCCCGTCGTCCCTTCGGCACCCCAGCCCGGAGCCTCCGCGTCCCGGCCCGGCGCCTGTACACCGCTGCCCGTCTCCGCCGTACCCCGGCCCGGCGACACCGCCGGAGTGGCGACCGTGGCCGCGTCCGAGGTCACGCCGGGGGCCTTCGGCTGGGGGCTGCCGGGCCTGCGGGCCGCCGCGTCGGCGGCCGCCGCTGCCTCGGCGGCCCGGCGGCGCGCCTCCTCCGCACGGAGCAGGGCCTCCTCCGCCTTGCGCTGCGCCTCCAGCCGCCGGGCCTGCTCCTCGGCGCGCTCCTTGGCCAGCCTGGCTTCCTCCTCGGCGCGGATCCGGGCCTGGCGGGCCTCCTCCTCCGCGCGCAGCCGGGCCTCTTCCTCGGCCTGCTTGCGGCGGCGCTCCTCCTCGGCCCTGCGGCGCGCCTCCTCCTCGGCGCGGGCCTTCTCCTCGGCGAGCAGCCGCTGCCGCTCCTCCTCGGCGCGCCGGGCCGCCTCGGCCGCCCGCTGCCGGGCCTCCTCCGCCTGCCGCTCGGCCTCGCGGCGCTGCGCCTCCTCCAGCTCGCGGCGCTTGCGCTCCTCCTCCTCGGCGCGCAGCCGGGCCAGCTCCTCCTGGCGCTCACGCTCCAGGCGCTCCTCCTCGGCCTTGCGCGCGGCCTCTTCCTCGGCCTTGCGGCGCGCCTCCTCCTCGGCCTTCCTGCGCGCCTCCTCGCGGGCCTCGATCTCGGCCTGGGACAGCGGCAGCACGGTGTCGAGGCGGTGCCGGATGACGGTGGTGACGGCCTCGGGCTCCTGCCCGGCGTCCACCACCAGGTAGCGGCCGGGGTCGGCGGCGGCCAGGGTGAGGAAACCGGAGCGCACGCGCGCGTGGAACTCAGCGGGCTCCGACTCCAACCGGTCCGGCGCCTCGGTGAAACGCTCGCGGGCGGCCTCCGGAGCGACGTCCAGCAGCACGGTCAGGTGCGGCACCAGGCCGTCGGTCGCCCAGCGGTTGATGCGGGCGATCTCGGTCGGGGACAGGTCGCGGCCGGCGCCCTGGTAGGCGACGGAGGAGTCGATGTAGCGGTCGGAGATCACCACCGCGCCGCGCTCCAGGGCGGGGCGTACGACGGTGTCGACGTGCTCGGCGCGGTCGGCGGCGTACAGCAGCGCCTCCGCGCGGTGCGACAGGCCGGCCGAGGAGACGTCCAGCAGGATCGAGCGCAGCCGCTTGCCCACCGGGGTGGCGCCCGGCTCGCGGGTGAGCACGACCTCGTGGCCCTTGGCGCGGATCCACTCGGCGAGGGCCTCGGCCTGGGTGGACTTGCCGGCGCCGTCGCCGCCCTCCAGGGCGATGAAGAAGCCGTTCGCGGCCTGCGCCTCGACCGGGTCGTCGCCGCCGAGCAGCGCGTCCCTGAGGTCCTGGCGCAGCGGGATGCCGGAGCGGTCGTCGACCTTGGCGAGCACCAGCGCGGCCACCGGCAGCAGCAGGGCGCCGACCAGCATCAGCGTGAACGAGGCGCCGCCGTGCGCGAACACGAACCGGCCGTTCTCCAGGCGGTGCCGGCCGATCAGCCCGGCGACCACCGGGGCGATCACCGCGCCGAGCGCTATGAAGACGCGGACGACGGCCTGGAGGTGCTCGGTGACCCGCGCCCTGCGGTAGTCCTCGGTCTCCTGGTCGAGCAGCGCGTGCCCGGTGTTGGCCGCGATGCCCGCGCCGAGACCCGCCAGGGTGAGGATCAGCACCACCGTGGTGACGTCCGGCACCAGCCCGGCGGCCAGCAGCGCGATGCCGGTGAAGGCGATCGCCAGGGCCAGCAGCCGGCGGCGGGACAGCGAGGGCAGCAGCGCGGGGGCCGTACGGATGCCGAGGGCGACGCCGCCGGTCAGGCCGAGCACCAGCAGGCCGAACAGGACCGGGCCGCCGCCCAGGTCGGTCGCGTGCAGCACGCACACGGAGACGGCGGCCGCGATGACACCGGCCACGGCGGCGCAGGCGGGGACGAGCAGCGGGATCGCGCCCGTGCGCCCCTTGTCGACACCGGCGCCGGTGCGCGGCCGGCGCAGGCCCTCCAGCGGGGACCGGGGGCGCGGGGTGCGCGTGCCGGGCAGCTCCAGGGCGGTCAGCAGGGAGAGCGAGGCGGCGAACAGGCCCGCCGCCACGTACGACGCGAGGGCCGCGTGGTGCTGGTCGAACCACGGCACGCCGGTGGCCAGCAGGTTGTTGAACAGGGCGGCGACGACCAGGGCGGCGGCGGCCAGCGGTACGGCGAGGAAGGCGGTGCGCAGCGCGAGGCGGCGCAGGGCGTCCATGTGGTCCGGCAGCGGCCGCACGGTCGCGCCCTCCGGCGGCGGGGCGGGCAGCAGGGCGGGGGCCGCGCTCTCCCGGCACACCGTCCACAGCCGCTCGGCGACGCCGGTGACGAAGGCGGTGACCAGCAGCACGGCCGGTGCGTTCGCCGGGGTCCAGTCGATCCACAGGGGGGCCACGATCAGCAGCGCGGCGCGCAGACCGTCGGCGCCGGCCATGGTCCAGCGGCGGTCCAGCGGGCCGTCCTCGGCGGTGAGCGTGGTCAGCGGCCCGAGCAGGACCGCGCCGAAGATCAGCGCGGCGAGGCCGCGGGCGGCGAAGACCGTCGCGACCGCGAACGCCACGCCCCGGTAGCCGCCGCCGAACGCCCCCTGGGCGATCGCCGCCTGGAGGACGAGGACGACCAGGACGAGGAGGGCGAGGGTGTCGCCGACTCCGCTCACCAGCTGCGCGCTCCACAGGCGCCGCAACTGCGGTCGGCGCAACAGGGAACGTACGGCGCGCTCGCGGGAGTCCGCGACCAGGGCGTCGTCCGGTTCTGGAGTGTGGGCCGTTGGCTGCTCGGCTCGCGTCATGCGTTCAGCCTATCCGCAGCCGCCGACACCACACCTCGCACTCCTGGCATGCACACGCCCCGACACCAAAGTGATGCCGGGGCGTGCACGGGGCGAGACGGGACTCCTGGGACTCAGTCCTCCGAGCCGGAAGCCGCGGACTTGGCCGCCGTCGCCTTCTTGGCGGTCGTCTTCTTCGCCGCCGTCTTCTTCGCGGCGCTCGCCGTGGTCTTCTTCGCCGCCGTCTTCTTGGCGGCGGTCTTCTTCGCCGGCGCGGTCTTCTTGGCCGGTGCCTTCTTCGCGGTCTTCTTGGCGGGGCCCTTCGCGCGCTTCTCGGCAAGAAGTTCGAAGCCGCGCTCCGGGGTGATCGCCTCGACGCTGTCGCCGGAGCGCAGGGTCGCGTTGGTCTCGCCGTCGGTGACGTACGGCCCGAAGCGGCCGTCCTTGACCACGACCGGCTTCTTGGACACCGGGTCCTCGCCCAGCTCCTTCAGCGGCGGCTTGGCGGCGGCCCGCCCACGCTGCTTCGGCTGGGCGTAGATCGCCAGCGCCTCCTCCAGCGTGATCGTGAAGATCTGGTCCTCGGACTGGAGCGAGCGCGAGTCCGTGCCCTTCTTCAGGTACGGCCCGTAGCGGCCGTTCTGGGCGGTGATCTCCTGGCCCTCGGCGTCGGTGCCGACGACACGCGGCAGGGACATCAGCTTCAGCGCGTCGTCCAGCGTCACCGTGTCCAGCGTCATCGACTTGAAGAGGGAGGCGGTGCGCGGCTTGACCGCGTTCTTGCCGGTCTTCGGGGTGCCCTCGGGGAGGATCTCGGTGACGTACGGCCCGTAGCGGCCCTTCTTGGCGACGATCTGGTGGCCGGTGGCCGGGTCGGTGCCCAGTTCGACGTCGCCGCTGGGCTCGGCCAGCAGCTTCTCGGCCAGCTCCTCGGTCAGCTCGTCCGGCGCCAGGTCGTCGGGGATGTCGGCGCGCTGGTGCTCCTCGGTGTCCTTCTCGCCGCGCTCGATGTACGGCCCGTAGCGGCCGACCCGCAGCACGATGCCGTTGCCCACCGGGAAGGAGGACACCTCGCGGGCGTCGATGGCGCCCAGGTCGGTGACCAGTTCCTTGAGGCCGCCGAGGTGGTCCCCGTCGCCGTTGCCCGCGTCGGCCGCGGCGCCGCTGATGGTGCCCTCGCCGAAGTAGAAGCGCTTCAGCCACGGCACGGCCTGGGCCTCGCCGCGGGCGATGCGGTCGAGGTCGTCCTCCATCTTGGCGGTGAAGTCGTAGTCGACCAGCCGGCCGAAGTGCTTCTCCAGAAGGTTTACGACGGCGAAGGACAGGAAGGACGGCACGAGCGCCGTGCCCTTCTTGAAGACATAGCCGCGATCGAGGATCGTGCCGATGATCGACGCATAGGTCGACGGGCGGCCGATCTCGCGCTCCTCCAGCTCCTTGACCAGGGATGCCTCGGTGTAGCGGGCCGGGGGCTTGGTGGCGTGACCGTCGACCGTGATCTCCTCGGCGGACAGCGCGTCGCCCTCGGCGACCTGCGGCAGCCGGCGCTCGCGGTCGTCCAGCTCGGCGTTCGGGTCGTCGGCGCCCTCGACGTACGCCTTGAGGAAGCCGTGGAAGGTGATCGTCTTGCCGGAGGCGCTGAACTCCACGTCCCGGCCGTCGGCGGCGGTGCCACCGATCTTCACGGTCACGCTGTTGCCGGTCGCGTCCTTCATCTGGGAGGCGACGGTCCGCTTCCAGATCAGCTCGTACAGCTTGAACTGGTCGCCGGTCAGGCCGGTCTCCGCGGGCGTGCGGAAACGATCACCCGAGGGGCGGATCGCCTCGTGCGCCTCCTGCGCGTTCTTCACCTTCGCCGCGTACGTCCGCGGCTGCGGGGGCAGGTAGTCGGCGCCGTACAACTGCGTGACCTGGGCGCGGGCGGCCGCGATAGCGGTCTCGCTCAGCGTCGTGGAGTCCGTACGCATGTACGTGATGTAGCCGTTCTCGTACAGCTTCTGGGCGATCTGCATCGTCGCCTTGGCCCCGAAGCCGAGCTTGCGGCTGGCCTCCTGCTGGAGCGTCGTCGTACGGAACGGCGCGTACGGCGAGCGGCGGTACGGCTTCGACTCCACCGAGCGCACGGAGAAGCGGGTGTTCTCCAGGGCGGCGGCGAGGGCACGCGCGGTCGCCTCGTCCAGGTGCAGGGTGTTCGCGGACTTCAGCTGCCCGACGGAGTCGAAGTCACGGCCCTGCGCGACACGCCGTCCGTCGACGGTCTGCAGCCGCGCGACCAGGGTCGACGGGTCCGAGGGGTCGCCCGCGCGGCCGGTGCCGAAGGTGCCGGTGAGGTCCCAGTACTCGGCGGAGCGGAAGGCGATGCGCTCGCGTTCCCGCTCGACCACGAGCCGGGTCGCGACGGACTGCACGCGGCCGGCCGACAGCCGGGGCATGACCTTCTTCCACAGCACCGGGGAGACCTCGTAGCCGTAGAGACGGTCGAGGATGCGGCGGGTCTCCTGGGCGTCGACCAGCTTCTGGTTGAGCTGGCGCGGGTTGGCGACGGCCTCGCGGATCGCGTCCTTGGTGATCTCGTGGAAGACCATCCGCTTGACCGGGATCTTCGGCTTCAGGACCTCCTGGAGGTGCCAGGCGATGGCCTCGCCCTCCCGGTCCTCATCGGTGGCCAGGAAGAGTTCGTCGGAGTCCTTCAGCAGGTCCTTGAGCTTCTTGACCTGGGCCTTCTTGTCCGCGTTGACCACGTAGACGGGCTGGAAGTCATGCTCGACGTCCACGCCGAGGCGGCGCACCTCGCCGGTGTACTTCTCGGGCACCTCGGCGGCGCCGTTGGGGAGGTCACGGATGTGCCCGACGCTCGCTTCGACTACGTAGCCGGGGCCGAGGTAGCCCTTGATCGTCTTCGCCTTGGCAGGCGACTCGACGATGACGAGTCGGCGGCCGCCCTCTGCGGTCTCGCTGGTCGGGGACAACTTCGCTCTTCTCTCCGGTCGACGCTGTGGCCTCCCCAGGCCTTGGTCCCGGGGTCGCAACGTACTGCTGGCACGTGTGACGCTGCGGAGTGTGACGGTACATCCCGCCCCCGTGTCAAACGGGAAAAGCCCACAACGGCCACTCGAACGGTAACCCGACTACCGGCATTCCTGCCGCCCGGACTGCCGGGTACCCCTGCCGGGTCTGTCCGGAGCGTGACGCTCCTCCTACTCTCGCGGCACACCGGCGGGCCGGCACCCGCCGACGTCACAGGCGCGTGAGGCAGTAGCCGCCGAGGGCCAGCGCGAGGGTTCCGGCCACGCTCGCGAGGGTGGCGGATGCGACCCGGTTCACACCGAGGGCCACCGCCTCACCCCGCCGCAGCCGCACCCCGGTCCACACCAGGAGAGCCCCTCCGAACAGCACGAACACCGCCCCCACGAACGCCGCCGGCCCCTGCTCCATCCCCCGCCCACCCCTTCCGACTCCACCCGGCGCGGCGAGACTGACACGCGGGGGCGACGGGCGGGCGACGACGGGGTGAACGACGGACCACCGGCAACCGCCCGACCGGACCGGGAATCATGATCCGGCCTGTCCGGCTCGCGACAGATATTTTTCCGGCCGTTTTGCAATCGGGGGGCGCGTGGGACTGCGGGCGGCATGGGCGGGGGGTGCGGAGGGGCTGCGGAGGTGGGGGCCGCTGCCGCGTCCGGGGCCCGCTGGGAGCGGCGGGGCTGCCGGCGCGGGGGCGGGCTGGGCACGGCCTGCGTCCGAGGGCCCGCACGGGGCAGGAGGCCGCCCCCGCGTACGACGGTCACCGTGGACGGCGAACCCACCTCCGCGCACGGCCGGACGGCCCACCACCACACGGACGCGCCTTCGCCCGCAGCCGCCGGGACACGGCAGACGCGGCTCACCGTGAGCGGAACAGGGCGGCGGTCCCGGACGGGTCCAGGGCCGGGTTCCGAGGCGCCGTACTCCGGGTCCCGGCCGCTGCCGAACAGCACGATCCGCTACCTCGCGGGGCCGCCCGCCCAGCTCGAAGCTCGCCGAGCCGGGGCGGACGCACCGACCCCACGCGGACACGCCCGCCCGAATGCAGCCGCGCCGCCAAGTCACCCCACCCCGCGCGCCAGCCCAGTCGGCCCCCGTCCTCGCCGCCCCCGCCGAGCCGTCCCCTCAGGTCACCGGCTCCAAGAAGCCCTGTTCCACCAGGAGTCGGATCTGGGCGGGGGTCTGGTCGCGCAGGCGGATGGAGTCCTCGCCCATCAGCTGGGCGATGGCGTCCAGGATGCGGCCCGCGCTGAGGGTGCCGTCGCAGACGCCCGCGAAGCCCGCGCCGACCGTGTCCACCTTGGTGGCCCGGCGCATGCCGCGGTGCTGGCGCAGCACGACGTGCTCGGGGTCCTCCGCGCCGGGCAGCCCGACCTGTTCCTGCACCACCTCGCCGACCAGCCTGAAGTGGTGGGCGAGCAGCGCCGCGTCGTCGTGCTCACGCAAATAGTCGACGCGCTCGAAGTGCGCCCGGATGGTGTCCCCGAGCGGTTGCTCCACCGGATGCGGCCACTCCTCCACCGTGATGGACGGCTCGGCCGCCTCGCTCCTGCGCAGGGTGATCCAGCCGAAGCCGACCGCCTTGACCTTGCGCGCCTCGAACTCGTCGAGCCAGGCGTCGTACCGCGCCTGGTACTCCGCCGGGTCCCCGCGGTGGTCCCCGGCGTCCCGCAGCCACAACTCGGCGTACTGCGTGACGTCCTGGACCTCGCGCTGCACGATCCAGGCGTCGCACCCGCGCGGCACCCACGACCTGAGCCTGTCCTGCCAGTCCTCCCCCGCGACGTGCTGCCAGTTGGCGAGGAACTGCGCGTACCCGCCCTCGGTCAGCCGTTCCCCCGCCTGCTGGACCAGCGAGCGGCACAGGTCGTCCCCGCCCATGCCGCCGTCGCGGTAGGTCAGCCGGGCGCCGGGGGAGATCACGAAGGGCGGGTTGGAGACGATCAGGTCGAACTTCTCGTCCTCGCGCACCGGTTCGAACAGCGAGCCCTCGCGCAGTTCGGCGGCGGGCGCGCCGGAGAGCGCCAGCGTGAGCGCCGTGATGTGCAGCGCGCGGGGGTTGAGGTCGGTCGCCGTCACGCGCGTGGCGTGCCGGGAGGCGTGCAGCGCCTGGATGCCGGAGCCGGTGCCGAGGTCCAGGGCGGCGGCGACCGGCGTGCGCACGGTGATGCCGGCGAGCGTGGTGGACGCCCCGCCGACCCCCAGCACGACACCCTCGGCCCGCTGCCCGATGCCCCCCGCGCCGCCGACCGCGCAGCCCAGGTCCGACACGATGAACCAGTCCTCGCCGCCGGGACCGCCGTACGGCCGTACATCCACCGTGGCGGCCACCTCGTCGCCGCCCACCCGCACCAGCCACCCGGCCTCGACCGCCTCCTCGACGGGGAGCACGGCGGCCACCCGCGCGCGGGGCACGGGCTGCTGGAGCAGGAGGAGCCGTACGAGGGTCTCCAGCGGCGTGTCGCCACGGGTGGCGCGCAGCGCGGGCACGGTCTCGCTGCGGGCCAGGGCCGCGTACGCGGGCGCGCCGAGCAGTTCGAGCAGTCCGTCGGCGGTGAAGGAGGCGGCCAGCAGCGCGTCCCGCAGGCGCGCGGCGGCCTCGGGGCGGTCGGCGGCGGGCAGGGGGGCGAGTGCGGAGTCAGTCACGGTCCCATTGTGTCCCGCGCGGGCCGAGGGGGACGGCGCACACAACCCGGCGCACGCGGCCATCCCCCACCCGCGCCGTCCCCCACCCGCGCCGGGCGCGGTCAGCCCGCCGCGGACGTCATGCCTCGGGCGCCGGTCAGCCCGCCGTGGACGCCGCGGAGGGCGAGGACGACGCCGCGGAGGCGACCTTCTTGCAGCTGGGCTGCTGGGCGATGGCGTCCTGGACCTCGCCCTGCTGGAGCGCCTTCAGGGACTCGGTGCCGCTCTGGTGCTTCTTCTCCAGCTCGGTCATCTGCTGGGCGACGTCGTGCAGCCCGGAGGCGAACTTCGCCTGGTCCTTGGTGTCCAGGCCGTCGACCTGCTTCTTCAGGTCGGCGTAGGAGGCCGAGAGGCTGTTGAAACTCTTCACGACATCGCCGAGCCGCTTGGCGCCGCCGGTGACTCCGGGGGGTGCGCCGGCCTCGTTGACGGCGGTCGCGATCGCCTTGTAGCCGTCGGCCATGTCCTGGAATGCCTTGGAGTCGGTCTTCTGGAGCGTCTCGGGCTTGGCCGTGTCGGCCGCCGTCGTGGAGATCGCCGCGTTGGCCGCCTTGATCTTCGCGTCCTGCGCGGGTACGGCGTCGCACACCGACTTGGCCCAGGAGACCAGCTTGGGGTCGGGCCCCTTGGGGGCGCTGTTGCTGCTGCATCCCGACAGCGCAGCCACCAGTACCGCACCGCCGGACAGTGCGGCCGCGAGCTTCTTGTTCACCGGATTGGTCCCTTCCATGGCTCTCGGGCCCCGGACCCTACACGGCGGACGCACACCCTCCGCACACCGATCGCCCCCTAAGTACCTTTTATTACTTTTTGCGCGAGAGAAGGCTCACGACAGGGTCGCACCGGCGCATACGACGGGACCCGTGCCCGCACACGCGAACGGGCGGGCGGCGCGCCCCAGGGAACGCACCGCCCGCCCGCTCTTTGCGCAGGTTCTCTCCTAAACCTACGAAACCACCGCCGCGTCGGCCGAGTTGGCGACCCGCTCGGTGCTCTCCTCTTCCTCGTCACCGACGGCGATGCCGCGCCGCTTGGAGATGTACACGGCCGTGCCGATCACCAGCAGCGCGAGGATCGCGACCCCGATCCGCACGCCGAGGTTCTTGTCATGGCCGTAGGAGAACTTGATCACCGCGGGCGCGATGAGCAGCGAGACCAGGTTCATGACCTTCAGCAGCGGGTTGATCGCCGGGCCCGCGGTGTCCTTGAAGGGGTCGCCGACCGTGTCGCCGATCACCGTGGCGGCGTGGGCCTCGCTGCCCTTGCCGCCGTGGTGGCCGTCCTCCACGAGCTTCTTGGCGTTGTCCCAGGCGCCGCCGGAGTTGGCGAGGAACACCGCCATCAGCGTGCCCGCGCCGATCGCGCCGGCGAGGTAGGAGCCGAGCGAGCCGACACCGAGCGTGAACCCGACGAAGATCGGCGCCATCACGGCGAGCAGACCGGGCGTGGCCAGCTCCCGCAGGGCGTCCTTGGTGCAGATGTCTACGACCTTGCCGTACTCGGGCTTCTCCGTGTAATCCATGATTCCGGGCTTCTCCCGGAACTGCCGCCGCACCTCGAACACCACCGCGCCCGCCGACCGCGACACGGCGTTGATGGCCAGTCCGGAGAAGAGGAAGACGACCGCGGCGCCCGCGATGAGCCCGACCAGGTTGTTGGGCTGCGAGATGTCCAGGGACAGGCTCAGCGGCGCGCCGGGCCCGCTGAGCTTCTCCCCGACGTCCTGCACATTGGTGGTGATCGCGTCGCGGTACGACCCGAAGAGGGCCGACGCCGCGAGCACCGCGGTGGCGATCGCGATGCCCTTGGTGATCGCCTTGGTCGTGTTGCCGACCGCGTCCAGGTTGGTGAGCACCTGCGCGCCCGCGCCCTCGACGTCGCCGGACATCTCGGCGATGCCCTGGGCGTTGTCGGAGACCGGCCCGAAGGTGTCCATGGCGACGATCACGCCGACCGTGGTGAGCAGGCCGGTGCCGGCCAGCGCGACCGCGAACAGCGCGAGCATGATCGACGTACCGCCGAGCAGGAACGCGCCGTACACGCCGAGCCCGATGAGCAGCGCGGTGTAGACGGCGGACTCCAGGCCGACCGAGATGCCGGACAGGACGACGGTGGCGGGACCGGTCAGGGAGGTCTTGCCGATGTCGCGGACCGGGCGCCGGTTGGTCTCGGTGAAGTACCCGGTCAGCTGCTGGATGACGGCGGCGAGCAGGATGCCGATGGCCACCGCGACCAGGGCGAGGACCCGCGGGTCGCCGTCCTTGCCCTTGATCGCCGCGTCCGTCACTCCGCTGAGGCCGGCGTAGCTCGACGGCAGGTAGACGAAGACGGCGACGGCGACCAGGACGAGGGAGATCACCGCGGAGATGAAGAAGCCGCGGTTGATCGCGGTCATGCCGCTGCGGTCGGCGCGCCGGGGGGCGACCGCGAAGATGCCGATCATCGCCGTGATCACGCCGATGGCGGGCACCAGCAGCGGGAAGGCGAGCCCGGAGTCGCCGAAGGCGGCCTTGCCGAGGATCAGCGCGGCCACGAGGGTGACGGCGTACGACTCGAAGAGGTCGGCCGCCATGCCCGCGCAGTCGCCGACGTTGTCGCCCACGTTGTCGGCGATGGTGGCGGCGTTGCGCGGGTCGTCCTCCGGGATGCCCTGCTCGACCTTGCCGACCAGGTCGGCGCCGACGTCCGCGGCCTTGGTGAAGATGCCGCCGCCGACTCGCATGAACATGGCGATCAGGGCGGCGCCGAGGCCGAAGCCCTCCAGGACCTTCGGCGCGTCGGCGGCGTAGACCAGCACCACACAGGAGGCGCCCAGCAGGCCGAGGCCCACCGTGAACATGCCGACCACACCGCCCGTGCGAAATGCGATCTTCATCGCGATGTGCGAGACGGTCGTGAGGTCTTTTTCGGGTTCGCCCTCGCCCGGAGTCGCCTCCCGTGCCGCGGCGGCGACCCGCACATTGCTGCGTACCGCGAGCCACATGCCGATATAGCCGGTGGCGGCCGAGAACACCGCGCCGATCAGGAAGAACACCGAGCGCCCGGCACGCTGATTCCAGTCGTCCGCGGGCAGCAGCAGGAGCAGGAAGAAGACGACGACGGCGAATACGCCGAGCGTGCGCAGCTGCCGGGCGAGATACGCCTTGGCGCCTTCCTGGACCGCTTCGGCGATCTTCTTCATGCTGTCGGTGCCCTCGCCCGCGGCGAGTACCTGGCGCACCAGGATCCCCGCGACCACCAGCGCGGCGAGGGCCACCGCCGCGATGACGGCCACGATGACCCTGTTGCCGTTGGTGAGTACCGCGGCCGCGAGGTATGTGGGGTGGTCAAACTCAGAGGGGTAAGAAAGCCCCGCCATTCGTCCTCCTTGACGCTTGGGCTGAGCTCAAGATGTGGACGGATTGTAGGTACCCCAGGGTGATGCCAAAAGAGCACGGTAAACGGAAGTGGCCTGCATGCACCGGTGACCGACTTCGAAAGAGGTAATGCCTCAAAAGCATTGACGGACGCCGTCGATCCCATGGAATCTTGATCGAATGATACGGCTATTGATCGTGAATTCCTTCACGAATTCCGGGAGGCGCCGGAAATGATCTGCCTGAAACACGATCAGGGCCCTGCCGAGCAGGGCCCTGATCCGGTCGTGTGTTCGGGTCGTCGCGTGGCGGGACGGCCTCAGCCGACGGTGACCGTCGACGAGGCGGCGGGCCAGGTCATGCGGATCAGTCCGCCGTTCTCCCCGGTGGTGACCTCGACGTCGTCCACGAGGCCGCTGATGACCGCGAGGCCCATCTCGTCCTCCTCGGCCTCCACGTCCGCGTCCGCGGCGGCGCCATGGGTCACCTGCTCGGCGGGAACCGCGTGCGGAGCCTCGTCGCCGACCTCGATGGAGAACTGTTTCTCCTCTTCGATCAGCGCCACCTTCACCGGCGCGTCGATGCCGCTGGTCTGGTGGAGCCCCACGGCACGGGAGCACGCCTCGCCCACGGCGAGCCGCACCTCGTCCAGAACGGCCTCGTCCACTCCGGCCCTGCGTGCCACCGCGGCCGCCACCAGGCGGGCGGTCCTGACGTGCTCGGGCAGCGCGCTGAAGCGGAGTTCGACGGTGGCCATGCATCCCCCTCACGACTACGGGACTGCGGTCGGGCGGGCTCGCCGGACCCGCCCCTCATGAACTTCGATACCCGGATCCACCCGGACGCACCCGGCACAGCCCCCTACGGGGTGCGAGACAGGGCACGACGGCCGGAACCGGGCATGACCCACCGGCGGCCCCGCCGCGGGCAGACGTCGGCGGCAGGGTCGGCCGGATCGGGTCAGTCGGTGGCCGCCACCGCTTCCTCGACCGAGGTGTGGATCGGGAACACCTTGGTGAGGCCGGTGATACGGAAGATCTTGAGAATGCGCTCCTGGTTGCAGACCAGGCGCAGCGAGCCCTCATGGGCACGCACTCGCTTCAGGCCGCCGACCAGCACGCCGAGTCCGGTGGAGTCGAGGAAGTCCACGCCCTCCATGTCGACGACAAGGTGGAAATTGCCGTCATTCACCAGCTCGACCAGCTGCTCGCGCAGCTTGGGCGCGGTGTATACATCGATTTCGCCACCGACCTCGACGACCGTACGATCGCCGACGGTACGGGTCGACAGGGACAGGTCCACGGATCCTCCAGCACCTTGCTATCGAGCGGTCGCCCCTCGGGCATCTTGACGTGCGGCCCTCGGGACGCAACGCCAGCCGCGATGGCATTCAATCACTTACCGGCGTGCGTGTACGACGCCTTGACTCCATTGTCCGTCACGCCAGTGACACACTCGGTGCCGATGGCCAAGAATCACCGATCCGATCGACCCGTGCCGGACCCGGCGTCCCGCCCGTCGCCGGGCGCTGTCCTGGACAGGCTCGCCTCCGGTCCGAGCCGGGCTGCGCGCATCACTCATACGGAGCACTTGCCCCCGCGCACGGGCCGCCATGCCGTCTGGCCTGACCGGATTCGGTCCGAGGTGATCGCGGCCGTACAGGAGTGCGGCATCGAGCATCCCTGGGCGCACCAGGCGCTGGCCGCCGAGCACGCCCTGGACGGCGATTCGGTGGTCGTCGCCACCGGCACCGCCTCCGGCAAGTCCCTCGCGTACCTCGTGCCCGTGCTGTCCACCCTTCTGGAGGGTTCCGGAGCACCCACCCGATGGACACAGCAGCGCGAAGCGCTTGCCGGGGGTGGTGACGGGCGACGGGCGGGCGGCCGAGGCGCCACCGCGCTGTACCTCTCCCCCACCAAGGCGCTCGCGGCGGACCAGTGCCGGGCGGTGAAGGAACTTTCACAACCGCTGGGCAGCGCGGTCCGCCCCGCCGTGTACGACGGCGACACCCCGTACGAGGAACGCGAGTGGGTACGCCAATACGCCAACTACGTCCTCACCAACCCCGACATGCTGCACCGCGGGATACTGCCCGCCCACCCGCGCTGGGCCTCCTTCCTGAAGTCGCTGAAGTACGTCGTCATCGACGAGTGCCACACCTACCGGGGCGTCTTCGGCTCGCACGTCGCCCAGGTGCTGCGCCGGCTGCGCCGCGTCTGCGCCCGTTACGGCTCCTCCCCGGTCTTCCTGCTGGCCTCCGCGACCGCCGCCGAACCCGCCGTCGCCGCCCGCCGGCTGACCGGTCTGCCGGTGGTGGAGGTCGCCGACGACGCCTCCCCGCGCGGCGAGCTGGTCTTCGCCCTGTGGGAGCCGCCGCTCACCGAGCTGCACGGCGAGAAGGGCGCGCCGGTACGCCGCACCGCCACCGCCGAGACCGCCGATCTGCTGACCGACCTGACCGTGCAGGGCGTGCGCTCGGTCGCCTTCGTACGTTCCCGGCGCGGCGCCGAGCTGATCTCGGTGATCGCCCAGGAGAAACTGGCCGAGGTCGACCGCTCCCTGGCCCGGCGGGTCGCCGCCTATCGCGGCGGCTACCTCCCCGAGGAGCGGCGCGCCCTGGAACGCGCCCTGCACTCCGGGGAACTCCTCGGGCTCGCCGCCACCACGGCCCTGGAGCTGGGCGTGGACGTCTCCGGGCTGGACGCGGTGGTGATCTGCGGCTATCCGGGCACACGGGCCTCCCTGTGGCAGCAGGCGGGGCGCGCGGGACGCTCCGGGCAGGGCGCCCTCGCGGTCCTCGTCGCGCGGGACGATCCGCTGGACACCTTCCTCGTCCACCACCCGGAGGCCCTGTTCGACCGGCCGGTGGAGTCGACCGTCCTCGACCCCGACAACCCCTACGTCCTCGCCCCGCACCTGTGCGCCGCCGCGTCGGAACTCCCGCTGACCGAGGAGGATTTCGTCCTGTTCGGTCCCGCCTGCGCGGACGTACTGCCGCAGCTGGAGGCCGCGAAGCTGCTGCGCCGGCGGACCCGCGCCTGGCACTGGACCCGCCGGGAACGGGCCGCCGACCTCACCGACATCCGCGGCGCGGGCGGGCGCCCGGTGCAGATCGTGGAGGAGGGCACGGGGCGCCTGCTCGGCACGGTCGACGAGGCCGCCGCGCACTCCACCGTCCACGAGGGCGCGGTCCACCTCCATCAGGGCCGCACCTATCTGGTGCGCTCCCTGGACCTGGAGGAGTCGGTCGCCCTGGTCGAGCAGGCCGAGCCGCCGTACTCCACGGTCGCCCGCGACACCACCGCCATCTCCGTCCTGGAGACCGACACCGAGATCCCCTGGGGCGCGGGCCGGCTCTGCTACGGCTCCGTCGAGGTCACCAACCAGGTGGTCTCCTTCCTGCGCCGGCGCCTGATCACCGGCGAGGTGCTGGGCGAGACGAAACTCGGCCTCCCTCCCCGTACGCTGCGCACGCGCGCGGTGTGGTGGACGGTCACCGAGGACCAGCTGGACGAGGCCCGGATCAGCCCGGAGATCCTCGGCGGCGCCCTGCACGCCGCCGAGCACGCCTCCATCGGCATGCTGCCGCTTTTCGCGACCTGCGACCGCTGGGACATCGGCGGCGTCTCCGTGCCGCTGCATCCCGACACCCTCCTTCCGACGGTCTTCGTGTACGACGGCCACCCCGGCGGCGCGGGATTCGCCGAGCGCGCCTTCCACACCGCCCGCGCCTGGCTCACCGCCACCCGCGAGGCCATCGCCTCCTGCGAGTGCGATGCCGGCTGCCCCTCCTGCATCCAGTCCCCCAAGTGCGGCAACGGCAACGACCCCCTCCACAAACGCGGTGCGGTCCGCCTCCTGACGACCCTGCTGCGCGACGCACCACAACCACCGGAGGAGAAGCCGGAGCCAGAAACCCCACCGGGGGAACCGGCGCCCGCTTCGGGACGGGGGGGCTGACGCCGGGGGCAGAGCGGATCGGGTGACGGGGACGCTTTGACAACCAGGCCGGGGCCACGGGGCCTGGAACCGGCGGCCCCGAGTACCTGCGCACCTGGAGCGGCGGCCCGAGTGCCGGTGGGCGGGCTCGCCCGGTGCCCGCGTCACCGGTTCTCCGGGGCGGAGTGTGGCGGTTCGAGGAGCTGCCGAGCGGGTTCCGGCGGGGCGGGGGGCGGTGGGCCTGCCGGGCCGGCCTTGGAGCGGACCTCCGCCGTGAAGGGGCCGCTTCCCGAGGCCGCGGTCACGTCCGCGATCTCGCCCTCGACCGCGCAGCGCACCAGCCGTACCCCCTGGGCCGACGCCACCCGGCCGGCTCGGGCGCAGGCCGGCCCGCCGCCCTCGGCCCAGTGGTCCGCGGCCGCGAGTGCCGCCAGGTCCGCGCCGCCGGCCGCCCGGTGCCGGACGGTGACGGCGTGCCCGAGCGCCAGCACCGCGCCGAACACCACGCAGAGCACCGCGATCGCCCCGAGCCCCCAGACGGAGGCGGAACCCCGGTCGGAGCCGTACCGTCCCGCCGGCCGCCGAGCCGGAACCCGGTCCCGGCCCCGACTCCAGTGCCGGCCGCGGGCCCGCGCCCGATTCCAGCGGCTCCATGCCCGCGCCCCCTGCCGCCTCACGGCACCGCACCCCTCTCTCCGACCGTCTCCTCCGCCAACGCCACGGCCTCCTCGCGGAGTTCGAAGGGCAGCCCGCCGAGCACCGGCGGTCTCGCGACCACCGTCACCCGGACCTGGTCGCCCTCCCGCCCGACCGTCACGCGGGCCCCGCGCGGCGCCGCCTGGCGGGTCACCGACAGCACCGCGGCGGGCGGGTCCTGGCGGGCGGCGGCCCGTGCGCCGGCGCGGGCCGCGTCCACGCACCGGATCTGCGCCGCCGCCACGAGCAGCCCCCAGACCAGCGCCATCGTGAACGCCACCAGCACGCACAGCACCATGGCCGCCTCCGCCGTCACGAACCCACCGTCCGAGCCCCGTTCACATCCGCGCACTGAGGGCCTTCTTCACGATGGACTGGAGCTCCGCCCGCACCTGGCCGCTGGTGACGACCTCGTAGAGCAGCAACGCGAATCCGACGGCCGCGATGATCCCCATCGCGTACTCGGAGGTCACCATCCCGGAGTCCCGACGGCACACCCGCCGCACCCCCGCCAGCACCTTGACGATCTTCCTGTTCACTTCAACTCCCTTGCCTCACATGTACGTTCTGGTCGGTCGTCTTCCACGGCGTCCACCGCCGCCCCTCACCTCCCCGCCATCACCCCGCCCGCCAGTCCGATCACCACGGGCAGCACCCCGAGCGCCACGAAGGCGGGCAGGAAGCACAGCCCCACCGGCGCGGAGATCAGTACGGCCGCCCGCCGGGCCCGTGCCGTCGCGGTGCGGCTCCACTCCGCGCGGGTGTCCGAGGCGATACGGGCCACCGGAGCGGCGGCGGGCAGCCCCGACTCGTCGGCCCGCTCCAGCAGCCGTGCCAGGGCGCCCGCGCCCGGCAGCGCGGCCAGGTCGCGCCAGGCGTCCGCCGGTGTGCCGCCGAGCCGCACCTCCGCCGCGCCCCGCGCCAGCGCCCGCCCCGCGGGACCGCCCAGGGCCTCCCCCACCGCCTGCGCGGCGACCACCGGCCCGGCGCCGGCCGCGATGCAGGCCGCCAGCAGATCGGCGGCGAGCGGCAGTTGGCGCGCGGCCTCGGCGGTATCGACGGCCGTCGCCCCGCTCCCGGCCACCTGACGGGCCCGCCAGCGCCAGAGCACGGCACCGACGCCGAGCCCGAGCAAAGCCCCGACGGCGCCGCCGACCAGCACCCACACCCCGCCCGCCGCGCCCACGGGCGGCAGCCATCGCCGTACCGCGTCCAGGACGGGCCAGGGCGGCGGCTTCTCCGTCCCGGCCCCCGGTGCCAGCAGCCCGGCCGCCCGCTGCCGCGCCCGGCGTCCCCGCCGGACCGACACCACCAGCCGGCCGCCCCAGCCGAGCGCCAGCGCCAGGACCGCGGCCGTCCCCAGCCTGTGCACGACATCCCCGCTCACGCCCTCACCTCTCTCCGCGTCCCGGACCAGCCGCTCACGCCGCCCCCGCTGCCCGCACGATCCGCGCGGACCACCACAGCCCGGCCGTCTCGAACACCGCGCCGGTCAGCAGGCAGCCGAGGCCGGGGCCGCTGTGCAGGAGGACCCGCAGCGGGGCGGCGCCCATGGCCGCGCCGAGCAGGAGGCCGAGGGCGGGAAGGGCGGCGAGCAGGACGGCGGTGGCCCTGGCGCCCGCCAACTGGGCGCGTAGATCCGCACATTGGTCCCGCTCGGCACGCAGGGCGCCGTCCAGCCGGTCGAGGCCGGCCGCGAGCCCCGCGCCCTGGTCGACGGCCACCCGCCAGCACGCGGCCAGCCCGAGCAGCCCCTCGGCGCCCGGCTGCCGGGCCGCCGCGGCGAGGGCGCCGGGCACGTCCCCGCCGAAGCGGGCCGCCGCGACCACGGCTGCCTCTGCCTCGCCCAGCCCGCCCGAGTCCCGCGCCGCCCGCAGCAGCGCCTCGCCGGGCTGCCGTCCGGCCCGCACCTCACCGGCGAACGCCCCGCACAGGGCGATCACCCGGTCCACCCGCTGCTCCCGGTCGCGTCTCGCTTCCCCGGCCAGCCGCACCCGGCGCAGCACGGGCACCCCGGCCGCTCCCGCGACGACCGGAATCACCGAGGCGCCCAGCAGGGCGAGCAGCAGCCCGGCGGCCAGGGCCCACCACTCGATTCCCCAACGGGCACGCAACCGCCGTAACGCCGAGACGAGTTGGTCCTGTACCGACGGACCGGCCCCCGGTCCCCCGCCCCCGGCCAGCAGCAGCCGCGCCCGCCGCGTCCCGTGGTGCCGCTCGCACAGCAGCCATCCCAGCGCGCCGAGGCAGATCAGCGCGGCCCCCATCGACATCTCACCCGTCACCCTCGCCCCCACCGAAGCCCCCGTCACCCTCGCCCCCACCGAAGCCGTCACCATCGCCGCCAAAGCTGTCGCCGGGCCCGTCACCCTCGCCGCCGCCGACGCCGTCACCGAAGCCGTCCTCGAACTCCCCGGCCCCACCCAGCAGCCGTGCCAACCGCCCCCACCCCTTCTCCCGCACGAACGCCCGCTCACCCCACCGCAGCGCGGGCACCGTCCGCACCAGCCCCGTGGCGTCCCGCTCCAGGACGTGCACCTCCGCGATCCGGCGCCGTCCGGACCGGTCCCGCACCAGGTGGAGCACCACGGACAGGGCCGCCGCCAACTGGCTGTGCAGGGCGGCGCGGTCGAGCCCCGCGGCCGTGGCCAGCGCCTCCAGGCGGGCCGGTACGTCCCCGGCCGTGTTGGCGTGGACCGTGCAACAGCCGCCCTCATGGCCCGTGTTGAGCGCGGCCAGCAGATGGACGACCTCGGGCCCGCGCACCTCTCCGACGACCAGCCGGTCCGGCCGCATCCGCAGGGCCTGGCGCACCAGGTCCTCAAGGGTGACCAGGCCCGCGCCCTCCTGGTTGGCGGGCCGGGTCTCCAGCCGGACGACATGCGGATGGTCGGGTCTCAGCTCGGCGGAGTCCTCGGCGAGCACGATCCGCTCATCCGCGCCGACCAGGCCCAGCAGGGCGCTGAGCAGCGTCGTCTTGCCGCTGCCGGTGCCACCGCTGACCAGGAAGGACAGCCGGGCGGCCAGCAGGGCGCGCAGGATCCGGTCGCCGCCGGGCGGGACCGTGCCGGCCGCCACCAGTTCGGCGAGGGTGAAGGCCCGCGGCCGTACCACCCGCAGGGCCAGACAGGTACAGCCGACGGCGACCGGGGGCAGCACCGCGTGCAGCCGGGTGCCGTCGGGGAGCCGGGCGTCCGCCCACGGCCGGGCGTCGTCCAGCCAGCGTCCGGCCACCGCGGCGAGCCGCTGCGCGAGGCGTCGTACCGCCGCCGCGTCGGGGAAGGTCACCGGCGTCAGCTCCAGGCCGCCGCCCCGGTCCACCCACACCCGGTCGGGCGCGGACACCAGTACGTCGGTGACCTCGGGATCGGCGAGCAACGGCTCCAGGGGCCCGGTGCCGACCAGTTCGGATCTCAGCCGCTCGGCCACCCCGAGGACCTCGGCGTCCCCGAGCACCCGCCCCTGTGCGCGCAGCGCCTGCGCGACCCGCGCCGGGGTGGGTTCGGCGCCGCTCTCGGCGAGCCGCCGGCGCACCCCGTCGAGCAGGGCGGCCTGGCCGGGCACGTCGAAGCTCGCCCCGCGTCCCAGGACCCCGCTCGTCCCATGCCCCCGGACCCCGCTCACTTCACGCCCCCCGAGCCCGCTCACCTCGCACCCCCGGACTCCACCAGCGCCCGCTCCCAGAACCCCGTGCAGAACCGGGCCAACGGGCCGCGTCCGCTCGCGCCCGGCGGTTTCGCGCCGCCCCTCGGCCGCAGCAAGCCGGGCTCCACCGGCACCTCCCCCGCGAGCGGCAGGCCGAGCAGGCGGGCCACCTCGCGGTCGTCCAGACCGGGCGCGTACGGCCCGCGCACCGCGACCCGCAGATCGCGGACGACCATGCCGACGGCGGTGGCGATCCGGCCGGCCGCGGCGAGTGCCCGCAGTTCGGCGGGGACGACGAGGAGGGCCAGGTCGAGCTGGGCGAGGACCTCGCCGACCCCGTCGTCCAGGCGGCGCGGCAGATCGACCACGACGGCACCGCCGCGACGCCGGGCGGCGGCGAGCACCGCGCGCACGGCCTGCGGCGGCACGGCGACGCAGTCGCCCCGGTCCCAGCTGAGCACCCGCAGGGAGTGCAGCGCGGGCAGCGACTCCTCCAGGGCGCCGCCGCCGACCCGGCCGCGGGAGGCGGCAAAGGCCGGCCAGCGCAGGCCCTCGGCGCCCTCGCCGCCGAGCAGCACATCAAGGCCGCCGCCGAGCGGATCGGCGTCCACGAGCAGGGTGCGCAGCCCCTCGCGGGCGGCGGTGACGGCGAGCGCGCAGGCCAGGGTGGACGCGCCGGCCCCGCCCCGGCCGCCGATCACGCCGACGGTGAGGGCCGGGCGGCCGACCCCCTCGGCGACATCGGCGATCCGGTCGACCAGCCACTGCTCGCCCTCGGGGAGGATCAGCACATGGTCGGCGCCGATCTCCATGCCGCGCCGCCATACGTCCGGGTCCTCCTTGTCCCGGCCGATCAACACCACCTGGCGCCGGCGCGCGGCCCCGAGCAGCCGGTGGGCGGCGTCGTCCCCGACCAGCACGAGCGGGGCCGCCGCCCAGGTGTCGCCCTGGTCGGGGACGCCGTGGTGCACCTCGGGTGTCGCGCCCGCGGCCGCGCACAGGCGCAGCAGGTCGTCCAGGAGCGCGGCGTCCTCGGTGACGATGAGCGGACCGCCGCCGCGGGCGGCCGGTGGGTCATGGGTGATGGTTCCGGACACGGTGTTCCCCCTTCGCCGCGCGGCCCCGCGGCCACGCGATTTCCCGACATGTGGAGAACCGGCGGGCGGCTTCCATATGAACGTCATGAACGGCGACATGAACGGCCGACCGGAATCGGCCATACGCCTCCCGCAAACGGAACCGGCCGTGAACTCGCCGCGGCGGGAGCGCGTGGGAATCACCGTGCGCCGATCCGCGAAATCGTGTGGATCTTGGTCGAAAACCGTGGACAACTCAGGCCCTGTGAATAACTGCGTCACCCGAACCGGTGACGCCGGTACCGACCGCTGTGCGGCATCCACAGCGCAGCCCTACGATTACCCGGAGTAACGGATCATGGGCGCGCGAAAGCGGCGGTCGCGACGCGGAAGCGCCGGCCGCTCGGCCGTACGAGGGAAGGAAAGAGGCGGAAAAACCCGTCCGGACATGCGACGACCCCCGCCGGGGGGGAGAGCGGGGGTCGTCCCCACGGCCGACTCGGGGGGGGAGGAGCCGGACCGGGTTAGCACGGTCGCGAACGATCCGTGACTTCCATGGTGTACCCGAGAGCCTTCTCAGGCAAACCCACACGCCCCACCTTACGCCGAATGGTGGGCGCCTATGCTCAGGGGCGTGGAAAACCACTCCTTGCCCCGCGCGGCGGCCTTCTTCGACCTGGACAAGACAGTCATTGCGAAGTCCAGCACACTCACCTTCGGCAAGTCCTTCTACCAAGGCGGGCTGATCAACCGCAGGGCCGCGTTGCGCACCGCCTATGCCCAGTTCGTGTTCCTGGCCGGCGGTCTGGACCATGACCAGATGGAGCGGATGCGCGCCTATCTCTCGGACATGGTCCGGGGCTGGAACCAGCAGCAGGTGCGGGAGATCGTGGCCGAGACCCTGCACGACCTGATCGATCCGATCATCTACGACGAGGCCGCCTCGCTCATCGAGGAGCACCACACGGCCGGCCGGGACGTGGTGATCGTGTCCACCTCCGGCGCCGAGGTGGTCGAGCCGATCGGTGAACTCCTGGGCGCGGACCGGGTGGTGGCCACCCGCATGGTCGTCGGCGAGGACGGCTGCTTCACCGGCGAGGTGGAGTACTACGCCTACGGCCCGACCAAGGCGGAGGCGATCCGCGGACTGGCCGCCTCCGAGGGCTACGACCTCGACCGCTGCTTCGCCTACAGCGACTCGGCGACCGACCTGCCGATGCTCCAGGCGGTCGGGCACCCGCACGCCGTCAACCCGGACCGGGCGCTGCGCCGCGAGGCCGTCGCGCGCAACTGGCCGGTCCTGGAGTTCCGCCGCCCCGTCCCGCTCAAGAAGCGGCTGCCCACCCTCTCCGTGCCGCCGCGCCCCGCACTGGTCGCGGCGGCGGCCGTGGGAGCGGCGGCCGCGACGGCCGGCCTCGTCTGGTACGCCAACCGGCGCCGGGGCACCGTATGACGAGCCCCGGCTGACGGCACGTACCGCGCGCCCCTGAGCGCCCTTTTCGCCCCTGCTTGCACCCGAAAGTAAAGAAGTGCGGGCAGGGGTTCCGCTTGTCCGCACCGCGCGGTACAAAGAAATCAGCGGCCCGCGCGACCATGGACATCCGAGAGGATCCCCAACCACTACGCAAATGGCCCACGGACCACCGCATGAACACCGGGCACCCACGCGACGTCGACCCGTCGATTACGGGCCAGCCGCACCAGGTACGGGCAAAGTCCCCGTCCTGATGGGCGAGTTATCGAGGACGCTTGGTAACCGGGCGTTCATGCCAGCGGCGGTACGAGCACTCGTACCGCCGCATCTTCGTCCGCACCCGGCCGGCCTCTGCCCGCGCCCGGCCGCGAAACCTCAGGCCGCGCCGCGCTGAAGCGCCTCGCACACCGCCGTCGACTCCCGCGCCCCGAACTCGACCGCGCGCCCGCAGTGTGCGATCCAGGCCGCCATGCCCTCGGGAGTGCCCGAGACATAGCCGTCCAGCGCCGCCAGGTACTCGGCGCGCCCCTGTTCGGCGTGGCCGACCTCGGCCGGGCAGATCGCCTTGGGATCCAGGCCGCTGCCGATCAGCACGATCCGCTCGGCGGCGCGCGCGACGAGCCCGTTGTGCGAGGTGAAGGGGCGCAGTGCGAGCAGTTCGCCGTGCACCACGGCCGCCGTCACCAGGGCCGGGGCGGAGCTGCCCGCGATGATCAGGTCCGCGAGTCCGTCCAGCCGCCCGGAGACCTCCCGCGCGTCCGGCAGCGGCATCTCGACCAGCGGCTCGTCCACCGCCTCGCCGGCCTGGCGCGGCCGGCCGACCCGGCTCTCGTCGCTCGCCGCGGCCACCAGGTGCAGCCGGGCCAGCACCCGCAGCGGCGACTGCCGCCAGATGGACAGCAGTTGACCCGCCTCGGCCGTCAGCCGCAGGGCCGCGCCCATGACCCGCGCCTCGTCGTCGGTGCCGAAGTCGGTGCGCCGCCGCACCTCCTCCAGCGCCCAGTCGGCGCCGGAGAGCGCCGCCGAGCCGCGGGCGGCGCGCAGGGCGGCCTCGGAGGTGATCTCGTTGCTGCGGCGCCGCATGATCCGGTGCCCGTAGACCCGGTCCACGGCCTTGCGCACGGACTCCACGGACTCGGCCACGCCGGGCAGTGCGCCCAGGGCCGCGAGCGGATCGGCGTTCGCGCCTGTCGTACTCATGAGTACGACCCTACGCACCCGACCGGCAGACCCCACGAAGGAGTGGTCTTCTTCACTCAGTCATGCCACATACAGCTATCACTCAACTACGCTTGGTGAACATGAAAATTGCTTTCGTCGGGAAGGGCGGGAGTGGCAAGACCACGCTCTCCTCCCTTTTCATCCGCCATCTCGCCCAGGCCAAGGCCGCCGTCGTCGCGATCGACGCGGACATCAACCAGCACCTCGGCCCCGCGCTCGGCCTGGACGAGGCCGAGGCGGCCGCGCTGCCCGCCATGGGCGAGCGGCTGCCGCTGATCAAGGACTATCTGCGCGGCGGCAACCCGCGCATCGCCTCCGCCGCCAGCATGATCAAGACGACCCCGCCGGGGCGGGGCTCGCGGCTGGTGCGGGTGCGCGAGCCCAACCCGGTCTACGACGCCTGCGCGCGCCCGGTGGAGCTCGACGGCGGCGCCGTCCGCCTGATGGTCACCGGCCCCTTCACCGACGCCGATCTCGGCGTCGCCTGCTACCACTCCAAGACCGGAGCGGTGGAGCTGTACCTGAACCACCTCGTCGACGGCCCCGACGAGTACGTGGTGGTCGACATGACCGCGGGCTCGGACTCCTTCGCCTCCGGCATGTTCACCCGCTTCGACATGACGTTCCTGGTCGCCGAACCGACCCGCAAGGGCGTCTCCGTCTACCGCCAGTACAAGGAGTACGCCCGCGACTACGGCATCGCCCTGAAGGTCGTCGGCAACAAGATCCAGGAGCAGGACGACATCGACTTCCTGCGCGCGGAGGTCGGGGACGACCTGCTGGTCACGGTCGGGCGCTCGGACTGGGTGCGGGCCATGGAGAAGGGCCGCCCGCCGCGGTTCGACCTCCTGGAGGAGGCCAACGCCCGTGCGCTCGCGACCCTGCGGGCCACCGCGGACGCCATGTACGAGCGGCGGGACCCGGAGCGCTACATGCGCCAGATGGTGCACTTCCACCTGAAGAACGCCGAGTCGTGGGGCAATGAGCGCACCGGGCTCGACCTGGCGGCGCAGGTCGACCCCGGCTTCGTCCTCGGCGAAGGCGTCGAAGACCTCGAAGCGGGCGTCGCGGCGGGCGGCGTCGAGGCCGGCGTCACAGCGAGCGGCGTCGCAGCGGGTGCCGAGGCGGGCGTGTCGACGCCCGCCTGACAACTCCCGCCCGACAGCTGCCGCCCGACAGCTGCCGCCCGGCAGCTCCCGCGCGGCAAGCCCCCACCCGGCAGCTCCCGCGCGGCAGACTCCCGCCTGACGACTCCTGACAACCACCGCCCGGCAGCTACCCCTTGACGGCCGGCGCTCCGGGGACTCCCTTGGGCGCCGGGGCCGGGCGGCCGGAGAGGAAGGACGCCCAGCCCTGCTTGGGGGCCTCGCCCACCTTCAGACTCCGCAGCTTCTCCAGCGTCTTGGGATCCTGGGCGTCCAGCCAGTCGGCCAGCTGGTGGAAGGAGACACAGCGCACCTCGGGCTTGTTGCAGGCCTTCTTCACCACGTCCTCGACGGCGCGCATATACGTGCCGCCGTTCCAGGACTCGAAGTGGTTGCCGATGACCAGGGGCGCGCGGTTGCCGTCGTAGGCTCGGTCGAAGCCCTGGAGGAGGCTGTCGCGCACCTGGTCGCCCCAGGCGTCGAACTTGTCGGGGTCGCCCTGGGTCTGGGTGCCCGACTGGTTGATCATGTAGTTGTAGTCCATGGTCAACTCTTCGAAGTTGTGTCCGGGGAAGGGGACCAGCTGCATCGACAGGTCCCACAGGCCTTCCTTCTTCTTCGGCCAGAGCTGGTTGTCGACCCCGCTGGAGTCGTAGCGGAAGCCCAGCTGGCGGGCCGCCTGCACGAAGTTCTTCTGGCCCTCCAGGCAGGGGGTGCGGCCGCCGATCAGCTCCTTGTCGTAGTCGAAGGGCAGCGGGGCCGCGTTCTTCATGCCGGAGTTCGTCTTCCAGTTCTCCACGAACTGCTTGGCCTGGGCGATCTCGCTCTTCCACTCGTCCACCGACCAGGTGCCGACCCCGCCGTCGGGCCCGCAGAAGTGGCCGTTGAAGTGGGTGCCGATCTCGTTGCCGTCCAGCCAGGCGAGCCGGGCCTGCTTGACGGTGTCGCTGATCCCCTGCTGGTCGTTGAAGCCGATGTCGGAGCTGCCCGGCGAGTGCTGCGGGGGCTTGTAGAGGTCGCGTTTGTCCTCAGGCAGCAGATAAACACCGCTGAGGAAGAACGTCATATTGGCGTTGTTCTCCTTGGCGACCTTGCGGAAGTGGGAGAACAGCTTCTGGCTGTCCTCGCCCGCGCCGTCCCAGGAGAAGACGACGAACTGCGGAGGCTTCTGACCGGGCTTCAGCCGCTCGGGCCTGGGCAGATGGGGCTGCGCACCGGTGTACGCGGTCGATCCGTCGCCGATCAGCCGGAGCACGCTCTTGGGCGCGGGTGCCGCGGGCGCCCCCTTCCGCGGTCCGGATGTCTTCTCCTGCACGCCATGGGTGCCGGTCCCGCACGCCGCGAGCGAGACAGCACAGGCCGCGGCGACCACGCCGACGGCGATCCTCTGGTTGGCGGCCATGTTCCGCCCACCTTCTTCCTTCTCTCAGACGAACGCTGACGAGGGCTTTTTGTGGTGATCCACCGGGTTTGAACCGACGGCACCGCCCAAGATCACACGGACCCGAGGAGGAATAAGGATGACAAGCCGATCAAATGATTTATCCACCATCGCGGGGGATCACCTAGACCATTTGCCCCGGAATGTTATGAATGATCTTTACGTGGCATTGCCCGTCCTTTACGAACCGTTGCTCCACCCCTTCCCTTCCGGCGCGCACAGGTCTAAACCAATTTTTCCGCCGACCCTTGTCACCGGCCCCTGACGTCTGATGAGCTGTGGCCTGGGACACATCGGACACCCTCGAAAGGCGGATGTCGTGAGCAATGAGAGCCTGGCCAACCTGCTGAAGGAAGAACGCAGGTTCGCGCCCCCCGCCGACCTGGCCGCACACGCCAACGTCACGGCGGAGGCGTATGAGCAGGCCAAGGCTGACCGGCTCGGCTTCTGGGCCACCCAGGCCCGCCGACTGACCTGGGCCAAGGAACCGACCGAGACGCTGGACTGGTCGAACCCCCCGTTCGCGAAGTGGTTCAAGGACGGCGCGCTCAACGTCGCCTACAACTGCGTGGACCGGCACGTCGAGGCCGGCCACGGCGACCGCGTCGCCATCCACTTCGAGGGCGAACCCGGCGACAGCCGAGCCCTCACCTACGCCGAACTCAAGGACGAGGTCTCGCGCGCCGCCAACGCCCTCCTCCAGCTCGGCGTGCGCAAGGGCGACCGGGTCGCCGTCTACATGCCGATGATCCCCGAGACCGCCATCGCCATGCTGGCCTGCGCCCGGATCGGCGCCGCCCACTCCGTCGTCTTCGGCGGCTTCTCCGCCGACGCGCTGGCCACCCGCATCAAGGACGCCGACGCCCGCGTCGTCATCACCTCCGACGGCGGCTACCGCCGGGGCAAGCCCTCCGCCCTCAAGCCCGCCGTCGACGAGGCCGTCGAGAAGGCCGGCAACGTGGAGCACGTCCTCGTCGTCCGCCGCACCGGCCAGGACGTCGCCTGGGACGACACCCGCGACGTGTGGTGGCACGACCTCCTCGCCGCCCAGCCGGCCGAGCACACCCCCGAGGCCTTCGACGCCGAACACCCCCTGTTCATCCTGTACACCTCGGGTACGACGGGGAAGCCCAAGGGCATCCTGCACACCTCCGGCGGCTACCTCACCCAGGCCGCCTACACCCACTGGGCCGTCTTCGACCTCAAGCCCGAAACCGACGTCTACTGGTGCACCGCCGACGTCGGCTGGGTGACCGGCCACTCGTACATCGTCTACGGGCCGCTGGCCAACGGCGCCACCCAGGTCATGTACGAGGGCACCCCCGACACCCCCCACCAGGGCCGCTTCTGGGAGATCGTCCAGAAGTACAAGGTGTCCATCCTCTACACCGCGCCCACCGCGATCCGCACCTTCATGAAGTGGGGAGACGACATCCCCGCCAAGTTCGACCTCAGCAGCCTGCGCGTCCTCGGCTCGGTCGGCGAACCCATCAACCCCGAGGCGTGGATCTGGTACCGCAAGCACATCGGCGCCGACCGCACCCCGGTCGTGGACACCTGGTGGCAGACCGAGACCGGCGCCATGATGATCTCGCCCCTGCCCGGCGTCACCGACGCCAAGCCCGGCTCCGCCCAGTGTCCGCTGCCCGGCATCAGCGCCACCGTCGTGGACGACGAGGCCAACGAGGTGCCCGACGGCGGTGGCGGCTACCTGGTGCTCACCGAGCCGTGGCCGTCGATGCTGCGCACCATCTGGGGCGACGACCAGCGCTTCAAGGACACCTACTGGTCCCGCTTCGAGGGCAAGTACTTCGCCGGCGACGGCGCCAAGAAGGACGAGGACGGCGACATCTGGCTCCTCGGCCGCGTGGACGACGTGATGCTGGTCTCCGGCCACAACATCTCCACCACCGAGGTCGAATCCGCCCTCGTCTCGCACCCCGCGGTCGCCGAGGCGGCGGTGGTCGGCGCCGCCGACGAGACCACCGGCCAGGCCATCGTCGCCTTCGTCATCCTGCGCGGTACGGCGTCGGCGGACGACGAGTCCCTGATCGGGGGCCTCCGTGACCACGTCGGCGCCACCCTCGGCCCCATCGCCAAGCCCAAGCGGATCCTCCCCGTCGCCGAACTCCCCAAGACCCGCTCCGGCAAGATCATGCGCCGCCTGCTGCGCGACGTCGCCGAGAACCGCCAGCTCGGTGACGTGACGACGCTGACCGACTCCAGCGTCATGGACCTCATCCAGTCCAAGCTCCCCGCCGCCCCCAGCGAGGACTGACCCGGTACGACGGTGAAGGGGCGCCCGGCACCCGCCGGGCGCCCCTCGCGCACGTCAGGGCCCATCCGTCCCGCTTGTCTTTCCCTCGCCGGAGAAGTTAGGTAAAGTAACCAAAGCGTCAAGAACTCAACAAGATCCATCCGAGGTGCGCCGGGAAGTCTGGTCGGCAGGCAAGCCGTCCTGCCCACTCCCGGAGGCCCCCACCGTGACCGCGCCCCGCGCCCCGCACCCCGCCCGCAAGGTCTTCGGACGCCTGTCCCTGCCCGAGCGGACCTACGTCGCGGACGCCCTGCGCACGGAGACCGTCGGCGGAGTGCTCCTGCTCATCGCCGCCGTGACCGCCCTGATCTGGGCAAACGTCCCGGCACTGCGCCACAGTTACGAAGCGGTCAGCCACTTCAGCTTCGGCCCCGCCGCCCTCGGCCTGGACCTGTCGGTCGCCCACTGGGCCGCCGACGGCGTCCTCGCGATCTTCTTCTTCGTCGCCGGCATCGAGCTCAAACGCGAACTGGTCGCCGGCGACCTGCGCGACCCCAAGGCGGCCGTGCTCCCCGTGGTGGCCGCGCTGTGCGGCATGGCCGTACCCGCGCTCGTCTACACCGTCACCGCCCTCACCGGCCACGGCTCCACTCAGGGCTGGGCGGTGCCCACCGCCACCGACATCGCCTTCGCGCTCGCCGTCCTCGCGGTGATCGGCACCTCGCTGCCCAGTGCCCTGCGCGCCTTCCTGCTCACCCTCGCCGTCGTGGACGACCTCTTCGCGATCCTGATCATCGCGATCTTCTTCACCGACCGGCTGAACTTCGCCGCGCTCGGCGGCGCCTTCCTCGGCCTCGCCGTCTTCTGGCTGCTGCTGCGCAAGGGCGTGCGCGGCTGGTACGTCTACGTGCCGCTCGCCCTCGTCAACTGGGCCCTGATGTACAACAGCGGCGTGCACGCCACCATCGCGGGCGTGGCCATGGGCCTGATGCTGCGCTGCACCACCCGCGAGGGCGAGCGGCACTCGCCCGGCGAGCGCGTCGAGCACCTGGTGCGCCCGCTGTCGGCCGGGTTCGCGGTACCGGTGTTCGCGCTGTTCAGCGCCGGTGTGCTGGTGTCCGGGCGGGCCCTGGGCGACCTGTTCACCCGACCGGAGACCCTCGGCGTGGTGCTGGGCCTCGTCGTCGGCAAAGCGCTCGGCATCTTCGGCGGCACCTGGCTGACCGTCCGCTTCACCCGCGCCTCCCTCAGCGAGGACCTCGCCTGGGCGGACGTCTTCGCGGTGGCCTCGCTGGCCGGCATCGGCTTCACGGTCTCGCTGCTCATCGGCGAGCTGGCCTACGACGGAAACGCGCTCCTCACCGACGAGACCAAGGCCGCCGTCCTCGCCGGCTCCCTGATCGCCGCGGCCTGTGCCACCGTGCTGCTGAAGATACGCAACGCCAAGTACCGGCGGCTGTGCGAGGCCGAGGACCGCGACGACGACCTCGACGGCATCCCCGACATCTACGAGGAGGGCGACCCGGCGTACCACCTGCGCATGGCCGCGATCCTGGAGCGCAGGGCCGCCGAACACCGGCGGATCGCCGCCGAGCGGACGGCCGCGGCGGGCGACGGGCGTGCGGAAGTACCGGGCGGGGCAGGCGAGGAGGGCGGCCGTCCGGCATGATCTGACGAGACGGTACAAATCAAGACGGTGACCCAGGGGCCGGGCGGCCGCCCGCCGCGAGGCCCGAGGGACACGAGAGAACTCGTAAGGGAGACCGCGATGAGCGCACCCGACGGCAGCCCGGTCGGCGCCGAACGCAGCATCGGCCAGCTGTTCGCCTCGGCGACGACCGAATTGTCGGCGCTGGTGCACGACGAGATCGCGCTGGCCAAGGCGCAGCTCAAGCAGGATGTGAAGCGCGGCGCGACCAGCGGCGGCGCGTTCTCGATGGCGGGCGCGGTCCTGGTCTTCTCCCTGCCGATGCTCAACTTCGCCCTGGCGTACGGCATCCGCACCTGGACCCACTGGAACCTGGCGATCTGCTTCGTGCTGTCCTTCGCGGCAAACGTGCTCGTCGCCGGTCTGCTCGCGCTGATCGGCGTGGTGTTCGCGAAGAAGGCCAAGCAGGGCCGGGGCCCGCAGAAGGTCGCCGCGTCCATGAAGGAGTCGGCGAGCGTCCTCGGCAACGCCAAGCCGCACCCGCGCCCGGAGCTTCCCGAGGATCGCAGCCCCGCGGCCATCGAGGCTGTGGCACGCTCGTCCTCATGACGGACCCCGCTCAGCCCTCGCTGGTACGGATCGACCTGCCCGGACACCGGGTGATCCACCGGGACGTCGCCGCCAACGGCGCCCGCTTCCACATCGCGGAACTCGGCGACGGCCCCCTGGTGCTGCTGCTCCACGGCTTCCCGCAGTTCTGGTGGACCTGGCGGCACCAGCTGGTCGCGCTCGCGGAGGCCGGCTACCGGGCGGTGGCCATGGATCTGCGGGGCGTCGGCGGCAGCGACCGCACACCGCGCGGCTACGACCCCGCCAACCTCGCCCTGGACGTCACCGGCGTCATCCGCTCCCTCGGCGAGCCGGACGCCGCGCTCGTCGGACACGACCTCGGCGGCTATCTGGCGTGGACGGCCGCGGCCATGCGCCCCAAGCTGGTGCGCCGGCTCGCGGTGGTGTCGATGCCGCATCCGAGGCGCTGGCGCGCGGCGATGCTGCGGGACGCCCGGCAGACGGCCGCCAACTCCTACATCTGGGGCTTCCAGCGGCCCTGGGTCCCGGAGCGTCAACTCACCGCCGCTGACGGGGAGCTGGTGGGCCGTCTGATCCGGGACTGGTCCGGGCCGCGCCCCCCGGAGGACGAGGCGGTGCGCACGTACCAGCGGGCCATGTGCATCCCCTCCACCGCGCACTGCTCCGTCGAGCCGTACCGCTGGCTGGTGCGCTCCCTGGCCCGCCCGGACGGCGTGCAGTTCTACCGCAGGATGAAGCGGCCGGTGCGGGTGCCCACGCTGCATCTGCACGGTTCACTCGATCCGGTGAGCCGCACCCGCAGCGCCGCCGGTTCCGGGGAGTACGTCGAAGCGCCGTACCGCTGGCGGCTGTTCGACGGTCTCGGCCATTTCCCGCACGAGGAGGACCCGGTGACGTTCTCGGCGGAGCTGGTCGGCTGGCTGAAGGACCCCGAGCCCGACCGGTGACGACGCGGCGGCGGAACCGATGCGGGCGGTGTCCGGTTCCCCGCCAGTTGTCACCCGTTCGGCCACATGCCCGCCGCATACGCCAATTGGCCGCCGTCCAAGCGGTTATCGACCTTGGGCCGGGGGCACACGCATGGGTATGGGCTGGACGCACGACTACAGTGACGCACCCCGCAACCGCCGCTCGGCCACGGGCCTGAGCACGCCTCAGCGAGGCACTCCGCAACTCGCGGAGGGCGACCTGCGGGTGGGGATTCCGCGCATCCTGCGCCGCCGGGCCCGCTGGGTCTCGGTGCGCCTGCGTCACCCGCGCAACTGAGCCGCCGCCTGACGGCTCACAGCGCGCAGCTGTCCGTACCCACCTGTTCGTTCGCCGTGCGACCGCGGGCGATGTCCGGCCGGATCTCGTCCGCGGTCAGCGCGTAGCCGGTCTCGGCGTCGTCCAGGGACTTGGCGAACACCACCCCGTAGACCCTGCCGTCCGGGGTGAGCAGGGGTCCGCCGGAGTTTCCCTGGCGGACGGTCGCGTACAGCGAGTACACATCGCGGCGCACGCTGCCGCGGTGGTAGATGTCCGGGCCGTTGACCGAGATGCGCCCGCGCACCCGCGCCGCCCGCACGTCGTACGCGCCGTTCTCCGGGAAGCCGGCCACGATCGCGCCGTCACCCCCGGCCGCGTCCGGCGCGGAGAACTTCAGCGCGCCCGCCTTCAGGTCCGGTACGTCGAGTACCGCGATGTCGCGCTTCCAGTCGTACAGCACCACCTTGGCGTCGTACCGCCGGCCGACCCCGCCTATCTGCACGGTCGGTGCGTCCACCCCGCCGACGACGTGCGCGTTGGTCATCACCCGGCGGTCGGCGAAGACGAAGCCGGTGCCCTCCAGGACCTTGCCGCAGCTCTGCGCGGTGCCGGTGACCTTGACGATGGAGCGCTGGGCGCGGGTGGCGACCGGGCTGCCGGCGAGGGCCGGGTCCGGGGGCTGGACGTCCTTGATCGGCTCGTCGGAGAACGGGCTGAAGACCTGCGGGAAGCCGTTCTGCGCGAGGACGGAGGAGAAGTCCGCGAACCAGCTGTCGGCCTGTGCGGGCAGCGCGCGGGAGACCCCGAGCAGCACCTTGGAGCCGCGCACCTGCTTGCCGAGGGTGGGCAGGGTGGTGCCGGCCAGGGCGGAGCCGATCAGCCAGGCGACCAGGAGCATCGCCACCACGTTGACCAGCGCGCCGCCGGTGGCGTCCAGGGCGCGGGCCGGGGACCAGGTGATGTGCTTGCGCAGTTTGTTGCCGAGATGGGTGGTCAGGGCCTGGCCGACGGAGGCGCAGACGATGACGACGACCACGGCGACGACGGCGGCGGTGGTGTTCACCTCCGCGTTGCCGGTCACCGCGTCCCAGACGACGGGCAGCGCGTACACCGCCGCGAGGCCGCCGCCGAGGAACCCGATCACCGACAGGATGCCCACGACGAAGCCCTGGCGGTAGCCCACGACCGCGAACCACACGGCCGCGACCAGCAACAGGATGTCCAGCACGTTCACCGCTTCAGGCCCTCGCCTACTCCATTCCGCTTCCCGCGGCACGGACGAGGCGTCCGGCCCGACCCCATGGGGACGGCGGGACCCTGCGTCCCCGGGAAAGAGACAGCACGGGGATCACCCTGTCATGAGCTCCAGTCGAGCGGGGCCAGCTTCTCCCGGTCCCAGGGGCGCTCCCAGCCCGCGTAGTGCAGCAGCCGGTCGATCACCCCGGCCGTGAAACCCCACACAAGGGCCGATTCGACCTGGAATGCCGGGCCCCTGAATCCGCTGGGGTGGACGACGGTGACGCGGTTGGCGGGGTCCGTGAGATCCGCCACGGGGACGGTGAACACCCGCGCCGTCTCGTTCGGGTCCACCGCGCCGACCGGGCTGGGCTCGCGCCACCAGCCGAGGACGGGTGTGACGACGAAGCGGCTGACCGGGATGTACAGCCGGGGCAGCACGGCGAACGGCTGCACGCCGCGGGGGTCGAGCCCGGTCTCCTCCTCGGCCTCGCGCAGGGCGGCGCGCAGCGGGCCCTCGCCGAGCGGATCGCCGTCCTCGGGGTCGAGGGAGCCGCCGGGGAAGGACGGCTGGCCCGCGTGTGAACGCAGCGTGCCGGCGCGCTCCATCAGCAGCAGCTCGGGGCCGCGCTCGCCCTCGCCGAACAGGATGAGCACGGCGGACTGGCGGCCCTCGCCGTTCTCCGGCGGGAGGAAGCGGCTGAGCTGGAGGGGTTCGATGGTCTCGGCGGCGCGGGCCACCGGGGTCAGCCAGTTTGGCAGTCCCCGGCCGTCCAGCGTCACCGCGTCGCGTCGTGCCTCGCCGGCCCGCGTCATCGCCCACCCCCGTCGCTCTGTGTCGTCCAACGCCGGGGGCGCCGGGTTCGTTCCGTCACGCGGCCCCCAGCGGCGGCGCGGGCCTGCCGCCCGCGTCCAGGTAGGCCTGCGGCGGGTTGAGCCGCTGGCCGGGCAGGCCGCCCTTCTCGTACTTCAGCAGCTTCTTCGCCTTCTCCGGGTCGGTCTCGCCCTCGCCGTAGGCCGGGCAGAGCGGGGCGATCGGGCAGGCGCCGCAGGCGGGCTTGCGGGCGTGGCAGATGCGCCGGCCGTGCCAGATGACGTGGTGGGACAGGTCGGTCCAGTCGCTCTCGGGGAACAGCGCGCCGACCGCGGCCTCGATCTTGTCCGGGTCGGTCTCCCCGGTCCAGCGCCAGCGCCGCACCAGCCGCTGGAAGTGGGTGTCCACGGTGATGCCGGGGCGCCCGAAGGCGTTGCCGAGCACCACGAAGGCGGTCTTGCGGCCGACGCCGGGCAGCTTGACCAGGTCCTCAAGACTTCCGGGGACCTCGCCGCCGAAGTCCTCCACCAGCGCCTTGGAGAGCCCTATGACCGACCTGGTCTTGGCCCGGAAGAAGCCGCAGGGGCGCAGGATCTCCTCGACCTCCTCCGGGTTGGCGGCGGCCAGGTCCTCGGGGGTGGGATAGCGGGCGAAGAGGCCGGGGGTCGTCTGGTTGACGCGCAGGTCGGTGGTCTGGGCCGACAGGACGGTGGCGACCAGCAGCTGGAAGGGGTTCTCGAAGTCCAGCTCCGGGTGCGCGTACGGGTACACCTCGGCCAGCTCGCGGTTGATCCGGCGGGCCCGGCGCACCAGGGCGGTCCGGGACTCCTGGCCGGGCGGCTCGACGGCGACCTTCCTGGTGGGCGCGGCCTTCTTCACCGCGACCGCTCCATCGGCGGCCACGGCCTTCTCGGCGGGGGCGACCTTCCTGCCCGAGACGGCCTTCTTCGCCGGGGCCGCCTTCTTCGCCGTCGCCGACTTCTTCACCGGAGCGGCCTTCTTCGCCGGGGCGGTCTTCCGGGCGGAACCGGACTTCCCGCCCGAGGCCGCCTTCTTCGCGGAACCCGGTGTCTGCTTCTTCGCGGAATCCGGTGTCGCCTTCTTCGCGGAAGGCGCCTTCCCGGCAGATCCGGCCTCTCCGGCAGATCCCGCCTTCCCTGCTGAACCCACCTCTTCCGTCATGTCAGCCTTTTTTCTACTTTTCCTACTGCCTCCGGGGCCCTGTTCGCCCACAGCGGAATCGCGACGTACAACCACCCGCTAAGCCCCCTTGGCCTGTGCTCTCACCGGCGATTTGGACACCCGGCCAGCCTAGAGCCCGGCACCGACATCCGCCCCGGACCCCGAAGATCGGCCCCCGATTGGACCCCTGACGCTTACCCCGGCACACCGGTGCGGCATCCTTGTGACAGATCACACTGTTTGGACCGTCCGGCAAAATGAGAACACGGTCCCTGGCACGCAGGGGAGCAAGATCCCCTGAGCAGGTCGACAAGGAGAGAACTCGTGGACGACGTTCTGCGGCGCAACCCGCTTTTCGCGGCGCTCGACGATGAGCAGGCCGCGGAGCTTCGCGCCTCGATGAGCGAGGTCACCCTCGCTCGCGGCGACTCCCTGTTCCACGAGGGCGACCCGGGCGACCGCCTGTACGTCGTCACCGAGGGCAAGGTCAAGCTGCACCGCACCTCCCCCGACGGCCGCGAGAACATGCTCGCCGTCGTCGGTCCCGGCGAGCTGATCGGCGAGCTGTCGCTGTTCGATCCGGGCCCGCGCACGGCCACCGCGACCGCGCTGACCGAGGTCAAGCTGCTCGGCCTCGGCCACGGCGACCTCCAGCCCTGGCTGAACGCCCGCCCCGAGGTGGCCGGCGCCCTGCTGCGCGCCGTCGCCCGCCGGCTGCGCAAGACCAACGACGCCATGTCCGACCTGGTCTTCTCCGACGTTCCCGGCCGTGTGGCGCGCGCCCTGCTCGACCTGTCGCGCCGCTTCGGCGTGCAGTCCGAAGAGGGCATCCACGTCGTCCACGACCTCACCCAGGAGGAGCTGGCCCAGCTGGTCGGCGCCTCCCGCGAGACCGTCAACAAGGCCCTGGCCGACTTCGCCCAGCGCGGCTGGCTGCGCCTGGAGGCGCGCGCGGTCATCCTGCTGGACGTGGAGCGGCTGGCCAAGCGTTCGCGCTGACGCGCGGTCCCTCTCCGGTACGGCATCCAGGGCGCGGCTCCGCGGGGGCCGCGCCCTGAGCCGTCCCTCCGGCGAAAATCGGCTGCACCGGCCCCCGGCCGCCCGGCACAGTGGCCCCATGCCCGAGCCACCCCGCCCCCACGGCCTCGATCCCGACGGCTACTTCGTCCGCGAGGGCTCCCTCACCCGCGTGCCCGACGCCTTCCGGCCGGTCGTGGCCGCCGTACGGGAGCGGTTGCCGCAGGTCCTCGGGGCGCGGCTGGACGGAGCGTACCTCTACGGGTCGATCCCCCGCGGCACCGCGCGCGCGGGCCGCAGCGACCTGGACCTGCTCGTCGTCCTGCGCGCCGAACCGGCCGCCGCCGACCGCGCCGCCCTCCAGGCCCTCGGCGAGGCCCTGGACCGGGAGTTTTCTCAGATCGACGGGGTGGGGACGCTGCTGCACGGCCGGGAGCGGCTGCTCGGCGCGGCGGAACGATACGACCTGGGCTGGTTCCTGGCCTGCCTGTGCACACCACTGCTCGGCAACGACCTGGCCGAGCTGCTGCCCCGGTACCGCCCCGGCTCCCTGCTGGCCCGCGAGACCAACGGCGACCTCGCCCGGCTGCTGCCCCGCTGGCGCGAGCGGATCGCGGCCGCCGGGGACGACGAGGCGGCCCTGCGGCGCCTGGTGCGCTTCACGTCCCGCCACCTGGTCCGCACGGGCTTCACGCTCGTCATGACCCGCTGGAACGGCTGGACGAGCGATCTGTCCGAGATGGCCGAGGTCTGCGGGGCGTACTACCCCGAGCGGGCCCCGCAGCTGCGCGCCGCGGCCCAGTACGGCCGGGAGCCCGTCGCCGACCATGGCGTGCTGCGCGGCTACCTGGACGACCTGGGCCCCTGGCTCGCCGCCGAGTACGCGCGGGTGCACGGCGTGAAGGCCCCGCGCCCCGAGGACGCCCCTTAGGGCCTCTCGTTTGGCTCGCGCCGGGCCGTACGGCCTCAGATCAGGCCGTGTTCGCCGAGGTACTCCAGCTGGGCCCGGACCGACAGCTCCGCCGCCGGCCACAGGGAGCGGTCGACGTCGGCGTAGACATGGGCGACGACCTCGGCCGCGGTGCGGTGGCCGTTCTCGACGGCCGTCTCCACCTGGGCGAGCCGGTGGGCGCGGTGGGCCATGTAGAACTCCACGGCGCCCTGCGCGTCCTCCAGGACCGGACCGTGGCCCGGCAGCACGGTGTGCACGCCGTCGTCCACCGTGAGGGAACGCAGCCGGCGCAGCGAGTCCAGGTAGTCGCCGAGGCGTCCGTCGGGGTGCGCCACCATCGTCGTACCGCGCCCGAGGACCGTGTCGCCGGTCAGCACCGCCCGGTCGGCCGGGAGGTGGAAGGAGAGCGAGTCCGAGGTGTGGCCGGGGGTCGGTACGACCCTCAGTTCGAGCCCCCCGGTGGTGATCACGTCGCCCGCGGCCAGCCCCTCGTCGCCGAGGCGGAGCGCCGGGTCCAGGGCGCGCACCCGGCTGCCGGTCAGCTCCGCGAACCGGCCCGCGCCCTCGGCGTGGTCCTCGTGGCCGTGGGTGAGCAGGGTCAGGGCTATCCGCCGGCCGGCCTTCTCCGCCGTGTCCACGACCGCGCGCAGATGGCCCTCGTCCAGCGGTCCCGGATCGATCACCACGGCCAGGTCGGAGTCCGGCTCGGCGACGATCCAGGTGTTGGTGCCGTCCAGGGTCATCGCGGAGGGGTTCGGCGCGAGGACGTTGACGGCCCGCGCGGTGGCGGGTCCCGAGCCGGCCATGCCCCTGGGCTGGCCGGGCAGCGCGCTCGCGTCGGTCATGCGCGGCCTCCCCCGGTCGCGTCGGCGGGCGCGGAGCCCGTCGGAACGTGCTTGGTGAACTCCTCGTGCCCCGGCCAGGACAGCACGATCTCGCCGTCCCTGAGCCGGGCGGTCGCCTGCACCGGGGTCAGATCGCGCGCCGCGGCGGCCGCGAGCGCCGAGGCGGCGGTGCCGTACGGCAGCAGTTCGCGCAGCGCGGCGATGGTGGGCGGCATCATCAGCAGCTCGCCCCGGTCGTACCCGGCGGCGGCCTCGGCCGGGCGGATCCACACCGTCCGGTCGGCCTCCGTGGAGGCGTTCCGGGTGCGCTGCCCCTCGGGGAGGACGGCCGCGAAGAACCAGGTGTCGTAGCGGCGCGCCTCGAACTCCGGGGTGATCCAGCGCGCCCAGGCGCCCAGCAGGTCCGAGCGCAGCACCAGGCCGCGCCGGTGCAGGAACTCGGCGAAGGACTGCTCGCGCGCGACCAGGGCGGCGCGGTCCGCCTCCCAGTCGTCGCCCGTGGTGTCGCCGACGACGGTGTCCGGATCGGGCCCGGCGAGCAGGACGCCCGCCTCCTCGTACGTCTCCCGGACCGCCGCGCAGACGATCGCCTGGGCGCCGGCCTCGTCCACCCCGAGCCGCTCGGCCCAGGACGCGCGCGAGGGGCCCGCCCAGCGGATCCGCGTGTCGTCGTCGCGCGGGTCGACACCGCCGCCGGGATACGCGTACGCGCCTCCGGCGAAGGCCATGGAGGCGCGTCTGCGCAGCATGTGGACGGCCGGTCCGGCCTCGGTGTCCTTCAGCAGGAGCACCGTCGCCGCGCGCCGGGGAGACACCGGGGTGAGGGTGCCGTCCGCGAGCGCGCGGATGCGGTCCGGCCACTCCGGGGGGTACCACTGACCGTTCGCCATGGCCGGAGGCTATCTGGTGTAGGGCGAATGTTCGAGAGGTACCCGAGGTGCCGGAGCGGTGCAGGTGATGCCGGTGGTACGGATGCGGCGGGGCTACGGAACCAGCTCGACCTGGATCTCGACCTCGACCGGCGCGTCCATCGGGAGCACCGCGACGCCGACCGCGCTGCGGGCGTGCACGCCCTTGTCGCCGAGGACCTCGCCGAGCAGCTCGCTGGCGCCGTTGATCACACCGGGCTGGCCGGTGAAGTCGGCCGCGGAGGCGACGAACCCGGTGACCTTGACCACGCGCGCGATCCGGTCCAGGTCGCCGGCCACGGACTTCACGGCCGCCAGTGCGTTCAGCGCGCAGGTGCGGGCCAGGTCCTTGGCCTCCTCGGCCGTGACCTCGGCGCCCACCTTGCCGGTGACGGGCAGCTTGCCCTCGACCATCGGCAGCTGGCCCGCGGTGTAGACGTAGGCACCGGAGCGCACGGCCGGCTGGTAGGCGGCCAGCGGCGGTACGACCTCCGGCAGGCTCAGGCCCAGGGCGGCCAGCTTCTCCTCGACCGCGCTCATGCCTGCTTCTCCCGCTTCAGGTAGGCGACCAGCTGCTCGGGGTTCGGGCCGGGCACGACCTGGACGAGCTCCCAGCCGTCCTCGCCCCAGTTGTCCAGAATCTGCTTCGTGGCGTGGACGAGCAGCGGCACGGTTGAGTATTCCCACTTGGTCATGGGCCGACTGTATCCGCTGTGACCGATCACTCCCCCGTCGTCTCCCCGTTATCCACAGCCTCCCGCGTGACGGTCGGCCGGACTGGTTAGTCTCGAAGACGTGAGCAGGCTCCAGGTCGTCAGCGGCAAGGGCGGGACCGGAAAGACGACGGTCGCCGCCGCACTCGCGCTGGCCCTCGCGACCGAGGGGAAGCGGACGCTTCTCGTGGAGGTCGAGGGCCGGCAGGGCATCGCCCAACTCTTCGAGACGGAGGCGTTGCCGTACGAGGAGCGGAAGATCGCGGTCGCTCCCGGCGGCGGGGAGGTGTACGCACTGGCCATAGACCCCGAACTGGCCCTTCTGGACTACCTCCAGATGTTCTACAAACTGGGCGGCGCGGGCAGAGCCCTGAAGAAGCTGGGCGCCATCGACTTCGCCACCACCATCGCGCCCGGCATCCGGGACGTCCTGCTCACCGGCAAGGCGTGCGAGGCGGTGCGCCGCAAGGACCGCCGCGGCCGGTTCGTCTACGACTACGTGGTCATGGACGCGCCCCCGACCGGCCGCGTCACCCGCTTCCTCAATGTCAACGACGAGGTGGCGGGCCTGGCGAAGATCGGCCCGATACACAATCAGGCACAGGCCGTGATGCGGGTCCTCAAGTCACCGGAGACGGCGGTGCACCTGGTGACGCTGCTGGAGGAGATGCCGGTCCAGGAGACCGCCGACGGCATCGCCGAACTGCGGTCGGCGCGGCTGCCGGTGGGCCGGGTCATCGTGAACATGGTGCGGCCCGAGGTGTTGGACGCCGCGGACCTGGAACTCGTGCGGACGGTGGACCACTCCGCCGTGGCCCGGTCCCTGTCGGCCGCCGGCCTCGGCGGCGCGCGGCGCGGCGGGAACGCGGAGAAGCTGGTGGACCCGCTGCTGGCCCAGGCCGCGGAGTACGCCGAGCGCCACGCCCTGGAGCAGGAGCAGCGCGCCGTGCTCGGCGAGCTGGGCCTGCCCCTGCACGAACTGCCGCTGCTCGCCGAGGGAATGGACCTGGCGGGTCTGTACGAACTCGCCGCCGAGCTGCGCGACCAGGAGGTGTCATGACAGCCGAGGAGCAGGGCACGGCCGCGGGCCGGAGGGCGGCGGGCCGGAAGGCGGCGGCCGAGGACCGGGACGGGAGCCGCGAGGAGTCCGGAGGGCGCGAGGAGTCCGGGGGGTGGGGCGAGCCCGGCGAGTCCGCTGGGCGTGGGGCGTCCGGGGGGCGTGGTGGGGCGGAGGGGCGGGAGGCGGCGGCCCGGCGGCTGGCGTCCTCGCGGGTGCTCGACGTCGACGCGCTCCTCGACGACCCGAAGACGCGCATCGTGGTGTGCTGTGGCTCCGGCGGCGTCGGCAAGACGACCACCGCGGCCGCCCTGGGCCTGCGCGCGGCCGAGCGGGGCCGCAAGGTGGTCGTCCTCACCATCGACCCGGCCCGCAGGCTGGCCCAGTCGATGGGCATCGACTCCCTCGACAACGTGCCCCGCCGGGTCAAGGGCACCGACGGCGACGGCGAGCTGCACGCCATGATGCTCGACATGAAGCGCACCTTCGACGAGGTCGTGGAGGCGCACGCGGACCGCGAGCGGGCGGCCGCGATCCTGGCGAACCCCTTCTACCAGTCGCTCTCGGCGGGCTTCGCGGGCACGCAGGAGTACATGGCGATGGAGAAGCTGGGCCAGCTGCGGGCGCGGGACGAATGGGACCTGATCGTGGTCGACACCCCGCCCTCCCGCTCGGCCCTGGACTTCCTGGACGCCCCCAAGCGGCTCGGCTCCTTCCTGGACGGCCGGCTGATCCGCCTGCTCACCGCCCCCGCCAAGCTGGGCGGCCGGGCCGGCATGGCGTTCCTGAACGTGGGGATGTCGATGATGACCGGCACCCTGGGCAAGCTGCTCGGCGGGCAACTCCTCAAGGACGTCCAGACGTTCGTGTCCGCGATGGACACCACCTTCGGCGGCTTCCGCACCCGCGCGGACGCCACGTACAAGCTGCTCCAGGCGCCCGGCACCGCGTTCCTGGTGGTGGCCGCCCCGGAGCGGGACGCGCTGCGCGAGGCCGCGTACTTCGTGGAGCGGCTGGCCGCGGAGGACATGCCGCTGGTGGGGCTGGTGCTCAACCGGGTGCACGGCAGCGGCGCGGGCCGGCTGTCGGCCGAGCGGGCGCTCGACGCCGCGGAAAATCTTGCGGACCCCGGCATTGTGGATCAGGGGGGCGGGAAAGCTGGACTTCGTAACTCTCCCGACACGTACGGCAGTTCACCATCTCCCGCAACCGGGGCCGCACCCGGCGCCGTATCCGAGGCGGCATCCGAGACGGCAACCGGTACCGACGCTCCCCCCGGAGGTTCCCCCACCGACGAGGAACGTTCCGTCGACCGGCTCGCCGCGGGCCTGCTGAGGCTGCACGCCGAACGCATGCATCTCCTGGCGCGCGAGCAGCGCACGCGGGACCGTTTCACCGCCCGCCACCCCGAGGTGGCGGTGGTCGACGTACCCGCGCTGCCCGGCGATGTGCACGACCTCGCGGGCCTGCGCGACATCGGCGACCGTCTCGCGGCGGGCGCGCTCACGGACCGCCCGGCGGAACCGTCGTAGCACCGGACCCGTCGTGATCCCGGCCGGAAGACACCGGGCCCGTCGCGGCCCTGGCCGGAAGCCGGGCATCGTGTGGACAGCCCGGCATCGTGCGGGCAGTCCGGGCATCGTGCGGGCGGTCCGGGCATCGCGAGAGCAGTCCGGGCCTCGTGAGGACAAGGGGAGCCGTGGCCGCCCAGGGGCTCTTGGCCGAACCCCGGATGTGCCGGACCTGCGTCCGCTAGCTGACGGCCGCGTAGTTCTCGTACACCTCGTCGCTGTCGAGGCGCACGAACCCGGTGCCGCGCTCGTACTCCGAGCGGGCGGTCTCCAGCAGTCTGCGCCAGGAGGTCACGGTGGGCCGGCGGCGCAGCAGTGCGCGGCGCTCCCGCTCCGTCATGCCTCCCCACACGCCGAACTCGACGCGATTGTCCAGCGCGTCCGCCAGGCACTCGGTGCGTACCGGACATCCGGTGCACACCGCCTTGGCTCTGTTCTGCGCTGCTCCTTGAACGAACAGTTCATCCGGATCGGTAGTGCGGCAGGCAGCCTGCGCACTCCAGTCGGTTACCCAGCCCATACCGGCGCCGTCCTCTCCCGAATCGAGGCTCCCCCACGGCGGCAGCGGCATATTCACCGCCGCCAGTTGAGGACGTTACGGAAGGTGGGCACAGCGCAACACCCCCGTCGGGCCCAATCTTGAATGGCCCGAACGGACTATGGGTAAGCGGCAGATCACCCGCGGGAGTGAGCTGGCGACATATGCGACTGTCCCGGCAAACCAGGACAGCTACGGTGCGCCACAGCGGGCACCGGGTGACACACGAGGCGCAAACGGACACGTCTCGGGGCGCGGCACGGGGGGATCGCGACGGTTCCGGACGCCGGAGCGGGTGGTACGGGCCGTACGGCTGTGACAGTTGGGAGCAGCTTAGGCCAAGGGCTGCGCGCCTGTCCGGGAAATGGAAACGTAGGCAGGTCAGGCGGCACGCGGGGGCCGAGCGCCGGGACCGGAACATCCCGAGGGCAGGCCGCTCCCGCAAAACGCTCAGGAGTACGGATTAGGCTGCCCCCATGCCAAAGAAGCGCTCGGGCGGTGGTCTGTCGCCGCTGCAGCAGGCCGCGAAGTTCCTCGGTGTCAGTGTGCTCGCGGGAGCCGTGATGGCCGGCATCGCGCTGCCCGCGGCCGGCGCTCTGGGCCTCGCGGCCAAGGGTTCGGTCAAGAGCTTCGACGACATCCCGGCCAACCTGAAGAGTCCCCAGCTCAGCCAGCGCACCACGATCCTGGACGCCAAGGGGCGGCAGATCGCGAGCGTGTACAGCAGGGACCGTACGGTGGTCGATCTCAAGGACATCTCGCCGTACATGCAGAAGGCGATCGTCGCGATCGAGGACTCGCGCTTCTACCAGCACGGCGCGATCGACCTCAAGGGCGTGCTGCGCGCCCTGAACAAGAACGCGCAGGAGGGCGGGGTCGCGCAGGGCGCCTCCACGCTCACCCAGCAGCTGGTGAAGAACTACTTCATCGAGGAGGCCGGCGACGACCCGACGAAGGTCGCCGAGGCCACCCAGCAGACGCTGGGCCGCAAGGTCCGCGAGCTGAAGTACGCGATCCAGATCGAGGAACAGCTCGGCAAGAAGAAGATCCTCGAGAACTATCTGAACATCACCTTCTTCGGCGAGCAGGCGTACGGCGTGGAGGCCGCCTCCGAGCGGTACTTCTCCAAGCACGCCAAGGACCTGAACCTCCAGGAATCCGCGCTGCTGGCCGGCATCGTGCAGTCCCCGAGCCGCTACGACCCGGTCAACGACGAGGCGGAGGCCACCAAGCGCCGCAACATCGTGCTCCAGCGCATGGCGGAACTGGGCGACATCTCCCCGCAGGAGGCCGCCCAGGCCAAGCGCGAGCCGCTCGGGCTGCACCCCAGCCAGCCCAAGAACGGCTGCATCACCGCGGTCCAGGGCGCCGGCTTCTTCTGCGACTACGTGCGCGAGGTCTTCCTGACCGACCCGGTCTTCGGCAAGACCAAGCAGGCGCGCGCGAAGCTGTGGAATGAGGGCGGTCTGACGATCCGTACGACGCTCGACCCGCAGGCCCAGCAGTCCGTGCAGAGCTCCATCAAGGACCACGTCTACAAGTCCGACCAGGTGGCGACGGCCGCGACGATCGTCGAGCCCGGCACCGGCAAGATCCTCGCGATGGGCCAGTCCCGGCCGTACGGCTTCGGCACGGACGAGACGCAGATCAACCTGTCGGTGAACCAGGCCATGGGCGGCGGCGCGGGCTACCAGCCGGGTTCGACGTTCAAGCCGATCGTCGCGGCGGCCGCGCTCGAGGGCGGCAAGTCCCCGGCGCAGCAGTACTCCTCGCCGTACGAGATGCCGTACCCGAGCCCGGTGGCCGCCTGCAACGGCAAGGTCTGGCGCAACGACCCGGCCAAGCCGGCCAAGCTGACCAACGAGAACGAGTCGGAGCACGGGCCGTACGGCATGAAGGAGGCGACCGCCAAGTCGGTCAACACCTACTACGTGCAGCTGATCAGCGACATCGGCATCTGCCCGGTGATCGACATGGCGAAGAAGATGGGCGTGTCGCGCGCCGACGGCCGCCCGATCGACCAGGCCCCCTCGATCGCCCTCGGCACCCAGGAGATGTCCCCGCTGACGATGGCGAGCGCCTACGCCACCTTCGCCTCGCGCGGCATGTACTGCACCCCGGTCGCCATCGAGTCGGTCACGCAGACGACCGGCAGCCGGGTGAAGTCGCTGCCGGTGCCGCGTTCGACCTGCTCGCGCGCGATGTCCGAGAAGACGGCGGACACCGTCAGCACGCTCCTGAAGGGCGTGGTCGAGGACGGCACCGGCCAGGAGGCCGGCCTCGGCGACCGCCCGAGCGCGGGCAAGACCGGTACGACGGACGAGCGCTTCGCCGCCTGGTTCGTCGGCTACACCCCGAACATGGCGGGCGCGGTCTGGGTCGGCGACCCGCGGCACCAGCGCAAGATGATCAACATCACCATCGGCGGCGTCCCGCACGACAAGGTCTACGGCGGTGAGGTCCCCGGCCCGATCTGGCGCGACATGATGAACGGCGCCCTGGAGGGCAAGCCGGTGGAGGACTTCAACCTGGTCGACATCCCGGACGACAACGGCTCCGGCGACAACCACCAGGGCCAGGGCAACGGCGGCCAGCACGGCGGCACCGACGGGGGCGCCAACGGCGGCGGCCACGGACAGCTGATCGGCGGCCTGCTCGGCGGTCTGACCGGCGGCGGCGCGACGGGCGGCGCCGGCGACATCGGCGGCACGGTGCCGCCGGGCAACATCATCCAGGGGCAGACGAACGGCGGTCCGAACGGCCGGGCGGTCGGGGGGACGGGCGGTCGCCGCTAGTCCCTGCCGGGAGTACGACGACGGGGCCGCACCCTTTGTTTCAAGGTGCGGCCCCGTCGTCGTACTGCCGTACTGCCTTTCCGGTCTTCCATACTGTCGTACTGGACTGTCGTACTGGCTTCCCGGTCCCCGGCGTCAGCCCTGGAGGAGCTTCTTCACCGCGGCGGCGACGCGGCCGCCCTCGGCCCGGCCGGCCACCTTGGGGTTCACGATCTTCATGACGGCGCCCATGGCCCGCGGCCCCTCCGCGCCCCCGGCCCTGGCCTCCGCGACGGCCTCGGCGACGATCGCGTTCAGCTCGTCGTCGGACAGTTGCTTCGGCAGGTACTCGGCGAGCACCTCGCCCTCCGCCCTCTCCCGCTCGGCCGACTCGGCGCGGCCGCCCTTCGCAAAGGCGTCGGCCGCCTCGCGGCGCTTCTTCGCCTCGCGCGTGATCACCTTGAGGACCTCGTCGTCGGACAGCTCCCGCTTCTCCTTGCCCGCGACCTCCTCATTGGTGATCGCCGAGAGGGTCAGCCGGAGCGTCGAGGAGCGGAGCTCGTTGCGCTCCTTGATCGCGGCGTTGAGGTCGTCCTGGAGCTTCGACTTGAGCGTGGTGGTCATGTGGTCGATTGTCTCAGGTGGAAGGCACCGGGTGCCCGCGGATTTAGCGGGCGGGCGGTCCCGGTGCGCGGCCGCGGTCTGACACGATGGTCATATGCGCGCGCGATACGGAATCCCCCTGGGAATCATGGCGGCCGGCGCCGCCGGTCTGGCGTACTCGGTGGGCTTCGAGGCCCGCTCCTTCCGGCTGCGACGGGTGACCGTCCCCGTCCTGCCGCCGGGCATGCATCCGCTGCGCGTGCTCCAGGTCTCCGACATCCACATGGTCGGCGGCCAGCGCAAGAAGCAGCGCTGGCTGCGCTCGCTGGCGGGGCTGCGCCCGGACTTCGTGATCAACACGGGCGACAACCTGTCGGACCCGGAGGGCGTACCGGAGGTGCTGGACGCGCTGGGCCCGCTGATGGAGTTCCCGGGGGCGTACGTCTTCGGCTCCAACGACTACTACGGTCCCAAACTCCGCAACCCCGCCCGCTACTTGATGGAGAAGGCGAACGGCCGCCACGGCCTGAACGGCAACGCCCCCGCGGTCGGCGCGATCCACAACCCGTGGGAGGACCTGCGGGACGGCTTCGACGAGGCGGGCTGGGTGAACCTGACCAACACCCGCGGCGCCCTCAAGATCGAGGGCGTGTCGATCGAGCTGACCGGCCTGGACGACCCCCACATCAAGCGCGACCGCTACGCCAGGGTGGCCGGCGGTCCGACGGAGTCGTACGACTTCTCGCTCGGCGTGGTCCACGCCCCCTACCTGCGCGTCCTGGACGCCTTCACCGCGGACGGCTACCCGCTGATCCTGGCCGGCCACACGCACGGCGGCCAGCTGTGCATCCCCTTCTACGGCGCCCTGGTCACCAACTGCGACCTGGACACGGACCGGGTGAAGGGCCTGTCCACGCACACGGCCGAGGACCGCACCTCCTACCTGCACGTCTCGGCGGGCTGCGGCACCAACCGCTACACCCCGGTGCGCTTCGCCTGCCCCCCGGAGGCGACGCTGCTGACGCTGGTGCCGAGGATCTAACCCACCTGGCGTAGCCCACATGGCCCTCACGCCGGTCGCTTCCTAGCGTGAGGGCATGACCGCCCAGATACCCAGGGAGATTCCGGGCCTGCCCCCGGTCCCGGCGTCGTCCCCGCTGCTCCCGCGATCCCCGGCGCCGGCCAGGGCGGTGCCGGCCCCGTCCCACCGCCCCGCGGCCGCGGCGTTCCGCCTGCTGACGGCGCTGCTCGCGGCGGCGGGCGTGGCGCTCGCGGTCCTGCGGAGCACTCCGGCGCACGCGCTGAGCTACTTCGGCGTGCAGGCGGGCGTGATCCTGGCCGTGACGACGCTCCTGTCGGCGTCCCGCGCCTGGCGCGGCCGCCGCGCCCTGCCGTCCTGGCTGACCGGCGCGGCCCTGCTGTACGCGCTGGTGTCGGCGCTGACGTACCACCTGCTCCTGGCCCGGACGCCGTTCTCCATGACGGCGGGGTCGACGCCTCCGGAGCGCTGGCACACCCAGTGGATCACCCTCCAGCTCCTGCACACGGCGGCCCCCGCGGCGGCCCTGCTGGACTGGCTGTGCCTGACCCCGGCCCCCCGCCTGCACCTCCAGCAGGCCACGACCTGGCTCCTCTACCCCCTGGCCTACCTGGCCTTCTGCCTCACCCGCGGCGCGCCCTACCTCTACCCCTTCCTGAACCCCGCCGCCCACGGCTACCGCGCCACCCTGACCAACGCGCTCCTCCTGGGCCTCGCGACCTACATCCTGGCCGGGCTCCTCGTGACCCTCGACCACACCCGCCCGACCCCGATCAGCCGCCGCCTGTGAACCGATTTCGTTTCCTGGCCCCCGGTGGGCTAAAGTAAACGACGTCGCCGCGACAAGCAGCGACACCGGGGTGTAGCGCAGCTTGGCAGCGCGCTTCGTTCGGGACGAAGAGGTCGTGGGTTCAAATCCCGCCACCCCGACGCCGTAGTACCAGGTCAGGGGCCTGATCCACTAGGTGGATCAGGCCCCTGAGTGGTTCCTGGAGATCGTCTGGGAGAAATCTGGGAGATGATCTTGGTCGACTTCTCCCAGCACGTGGCAGCCGGGCAGGTGGGACATGCCACGCACGCACCGGCGCGCATCTGTGCATTTGTTAAATCCAGCCGCCATATCGCCCCAGCCCGAGGGCGGCTCGTGGCCCCCCACCTCAACCACCGTCGGCGCCGACGGAGCGGCTTTACGTGACCTGCGACACGGCGCCTGCCAAGGAACAGCGGCCTTGCCAGTACGCCACGATGTCGTGACGGACCCGGCATGCCCAGCTCAGGGCGCCGGCCGAACATGCTGCCCGGCTCGGGCGGGACGTGGAGCCCGCGTTGAGCAGGACCCCGCGCACGACCGTCACGGTGGCGCGCGTTCGCTCGGGCCGTTTGCCTTATTTGGTCGCCCTGGGGAGGGATATCGTTGGCGAGATGCCCGCGCAAAAAGTACGACGCTCCGCGTGTGCTCCACGACGGAACACGCGCGTCGTCTACATGCCGGGCACGCCCGGAATGGGCGAGAGCAGGAACACGGCCTTCGGGTCACCGCCCTTTGACGATCAAGGACACCCCCAACTGATGGCAGTGACACAGCAGGAGATCCAGAACCGGTTGTGGGACGCCGCTGATGAACTGCGCGTGGCAATGCCGGAAGCGCAGTACGCCTCGGTCATGTTCCCGCTGATGTTTTGGAAGTACCTGTCGGATACCTGGGAGCACCAGCACCAGGAGTTCATGGCCGCGTATGAGGACCTGGAGGGCCTCTCCGCCGAGGAAGCTCACGAGATCGAGTACCGCGACTACCAGTCGTTCGAGATTCCGGTCATCCACCCCGGCACCGTCCAGGAGCGTCGCGCCTCGTGGTCGTCCATCCTCGGCACCATCACCCAACCCGGCCTCGGCCAGCGGGTCCGCGCCTCCCTGCAGGCCATCGAGACGGCCAACCCTGACAAGTTCTCCCGCCTATTCGGGTCCATGACCTGGACCTCCGAAGCGGTGCTACCGGAAGAAGTGCTAGGGGCCGTCATGCAGGCGATGGACCGCACCCCGAAGATGCACGAGGGCAACATGTCCCATGATGTGCTCGGTGGGGCGTACGAGTACCTGCTGAAGCGGTTCTCCGACGGGTCCGGCACTCGTGCCGGCCAGTTCTTCACCCCACGCGAGGTCGTCGAACTGATCGTCGAGATCCTGGACCCCAGAGGCCACGAGTCGGTGTACGACCCGACCTGCGGATCGGGCGGCATGCTCATCGCCTCCGCGAACCTGCTGAAGGCGCGCGGTGGGCGTGGCTACACGCTCAAGCTGTACGGGCAGGAGGCCGTCCCAGATACCGCGGGTGTGGCTCGCATGAACCTCTTCATGCACAACCTGACCCAGTTCAAGGTCGAGGTCGGTGACACGCTGAAGGACCCGCGCTTCACGAAGCCGGACGGGTCCATCGCGCGGTTCGACGTGATCCTCGCCAACCCGCCCTACAGCCTGAAGTGGAAGCCCTGGACCAACGACCCGCGGGCCATCGGCGGGGTAGCCCCGCAGTCGTCAGCGGACTGGGCGTTCGTGCAGCACATGATTGCCAGCATGGACCCGAAGAAGGGCCGCGCTGGCGTCGTCCTACCCCATGGCGTCCTCTTCCGAGGCGGCCAGGAAGCAGCCATCCGCAAGCGCGTCCTGGACGACGACCTGCTCGAAGCAGTGATTGGACTGCCTGCGAACCTCTTCTATTCGACATCCATTCCCACCGCGATTCTGGTGTTCCGTGCACCTGGCACCAAGGCCGAGGAGCGGCAGGGCGGTGTGCTGTTCATCGACGCCTCCAAGCGGTTCACCAAGGCCAAGAACCGCAACATCCTCACCGACGCCGACATCGCCGACACGGTGACCGCCTACCGCTCGGACTTCGACGACGACGGCAACCCAGTGGATCCTGACGAAGGCGGTCTCTCGGCACGATTCGTCCCCACCACGGAGATCGTGGCGAACGGGCACGACCTCAACATCGGCCGCTACATCAAGCAGTCCGACGCCGAGCAAGAAGACCTCGGCGCCCTCATCGACGCCTACAACATCGCCCGAGGGGAGCGCCAGAAGACCGAGCACCACATGCTCGCCGTCCTCTCCGCCGCAGGGATCGAGGGCTTCGATGAGTGACTGGCAGCAGATCGCTCTTGGTGACTTGCAGTCTCGTGAGCACGGTGGAATGGCCGTTCCCTCACAGGGCACCAGGGAAGTTCGTCTACAGCAAGAGCAGCTCAAGCGGGTCCAGGACCTTACGGATGTGTCCACAGGGGTCGCTGCCAGTGGCACGAAGGCGCTCGGGGACCTCTGCCCCGTAATCAGCTCAGGTCCGTCTTGGGCGGCCAAGGATGAGTCCTCGGTCCCGTCAGAGGGAGCACTGGCGGTCCTGAAAATCACTAACACGAGGCCCGATGGATCCATCGATCTGAGTGAACTGGCGTACGTGGCGGGGCTTCCAGCCCGGACAAAAGTCATCGGGCCGACAAGCCTGGTGATGATCCGCACCAACGGAAACCGCAAGCGGATCGGCAACGTCTACCTCCCGCCGGAGGAAGCCTACGGAGCAGCAGTGTCCGCCTTCCAATTCATCCTGGATGCGCACGACGCTGAGACTCGGGACTACCTCTATATGGTGCTCCGAAGCCCCCGAATCCAGCACCTGATGAGCGAGTCCGCCAGTGGTAGCACCGGGCTCGGCAATCTGGCAGTGCGGTGGCTGAAGACCTTGGAGATTCCTTGGCCCGATGCTCTGGAGCGCAAGTCCCAGGTCAAGGTCATCGGTGCGGTGGACGACCAGATCACCGCACTCGACAAGGAGGCAGGAGCGCTGGATGCCCTGCTTCGGGGGCGCAAGGAAGAATTGTTCGCGCACTACGCGGCCACCGCGAACATGCTGCCAATCGGCGAGGTCCTCGAAGAGATCAAACGCCCGATCGCCGTCGACCCTGAAGCAGAGTACTGGCAGATTGGGATCAGGTCCCACGGGCGCGGGCTGTTCACCAAGGAGGCAGTGACCGGAGAGTCTCTGGGGTCCAAGAAGGTGTTCTGGGTCGAGCCCGGCGATCTGGTCATCAACATCGTCTTCGCCTGGGAGGGGGCAGTCGCTGTTGTGCCCCCGGAGATCGAGGGCTACTGCGGATCACACCGGTTCCCGTCCTATCGTCGGCTCGACGGCGGGGATATCGAGTTTTTCCGACTCTTCTTCTCCACAAAGGCAGGCACGCAGCTTCTGGCGAACTGCTCCCCCGGCGGTGCTGGACGCAACCGCACACTAAGCCGCAAGCGCCTGATGGAGTCGCCGATCGGTATGCCCTCGTCCCAGGAACAAGAGCGGGCCATCTCCGAACTGCAGGCGCTGGAGGCGAACGTCGTGGCCTTGCGCGCCGAGGCTGACCGGCTGCGTGCCGTGCATTCCACCCTGCTGTCAGGGCTGCTGGATCGCACCATCGATATCAAGTCCGCCGAGTTGGAGGGCTGAGCTGTGGCGAAGGGCGTTCGGGAGCGTGAGTTCCAGAACTTGATGATCCAGTGGTCTCTCCCGATGGGTTGGGGTTTCACAGCGGGCAGGTCGCTGCCGCGCGAGACAACGCAGACGGTGATCGCCGGCCAGCTGCGGGATGCCATCGTCCGGCTTAACCCTGTAGTAATCGACGGGTTTGACGTGGACGTGGTGGTCGAGGAGATCATCGCCACGGTCAATGCCGTCGATGGCGGGCTGGTGCGGGCTAACGAACAGGTGCTGCACCTGCTGCGCGGGCACAAGGAGTTCCGGGACGCCGACGGTGTGTGGCACGCCCTGAAGATGATCGACTTCGAGCACCCGACTGCCAACACACTAGTCGTGTCGGATGAGGTGACCATAACCGTCCCCGGTGAGACCCCTCGCCGGTTCGACCTCGTGTACTGGGTCAACGGCCTTCCATTGGTAGTGGTCGAGGTGAAGTCGCCCACCGCGAAGTCGGGGTGGGCCGACGCTGCCCGCGAGATCAACGACGTGTATGCCACCGAGTACCCGTGGTTCTTCACCCCCAACGTCTTCGCCGTCGCCTCGGACGGGCTGAAGCTACGGTTCGGCGCCGCCGGCGCGCCCGTGAACGAGTGGCAACCGTTCCGGTCCACTGCCGACGACGAGAATCTGTCCGGCCAGGCCGACGTGCAGCGTTCCGTTGAGCTGCTGCTTAGCGCGGCCACGATCCTGGACATGCTCGCCAACTTCGCCCTCTTCGGCACCTCCGGGGGCGGGACAGACAAGAAGTACCTGCCCCGCTATCCCCAGATGGAAGCGGCGCATCTGATCCACCAGCGCGTCCTGGCCGATGGCCAGAAGGGGCTGATCTGGCACCACCAAGGCAGCGGGAAGACGCTGCTGATGGTGTTCGCTGCCTCGCTGCTGCTGGCCGATACCCGCACCGAGTCGCCCACGATTATCCTGCTCTCGGACCGGACCGATCTCGTCCGGCAGACCTCCAGGGTATTCACCTCCGCGATGGGGGATGCCTACTTCTACCAGCCTGCGACGAGCAAGAAGTTGCGCTCCTTGCTGGCCGACGACGTACGCGGCGTCATCTCCACGACCGTCCACAAGTTCGCCGACGCCGGCAAAAACCTGTCGACCCGGCGCAACATCGTCGTCCTGGTCGACGAGGCACACCGCACCCAGTCCTCCAAGAAGGATTCCCTGGCCGGGCAGATGCGCGCCGCGTTGCCGAACGCCAAGTTCTTCGGCATGACCGGCACCCCCATCAGGAACCTCGCCACCGACACCTTCGCCCTCTTCGGCGAGGAGACCGACCCGGACAGGGTCCTGCACCGGTACTCAGTGTCCCGGTCGCTGCAAGACGAGGCGACTGTCCCGGTCATGCTGGACCCGCATCCGGTCCTCTTCGAGATAAATGACCAGGCGTTGCAGGCTGAGTTCGATCAGTTTGCCGATGACTTCGACCTCGACGATCCCGACCGCGAGATCCTGTCCCGTAAGTTCGGACGCCTGACCTCGGTATTCGCCAACCCCGAGCGGATCCACGAAGTCTGCCAGCACATCGTGGACCACTATCTGGCCAGCGCCTACCGCAACGGTCTCAAGGCACAGGTCGTCGCCTACAACCGTGAGCTTGCCGTGGCCTACACGGACAAGATCAACGAGCTGTTGGCCGGCTTCGAGGCGTCACAGGTGCTCGCCGAGGTCGGGAAACATGACCGGATCACCGCCGAGGTCAACATCCACGTCAAGGACTCCAAGGACGAGGACGCCGCCATGCGGCCCTACCGGCTTTCGGAGGTCGAGGAGGAGGAGCAGAAGCGACGATTCCTCACCCCGGACGACCCCCTGTGCTTTCTGGTGGTGACCGCAAAGCTGATGACGGGGTTTGACGCCCCCAACGAGGGCGTCCTCTACCTGGACAAGCCCCTCAAAGCCCACAACTTGTTCCAGACGATCACCCGACCGAACCGCACCTGGGTCTCCCCGACCGGGTTCATGAAGACCGACGGCGTGGTCGTGGACTACATCGGCCTGGCAGAAGAGGTCCAGCGAGCCGTCGTTGACCCCACCTCGGCAGGCGCCGCCAGCAAGGGTGGCGGGTTCGTCACCGACTTGACCGAGCTGGTCGCCGAGTTCCGCACCACCTTCGCCCGCATCGAAGACCTTTTCGCGGATGTGGACGGCCTGGACCTGACGGTCCACGGATACGAATCCGTGCGAGCTATCAACATCTTCCTGGACGCCCACCCCGACGCGGCCGAGGTGTTCAGCAAGGACTATCGGCTCCTGGCCCGGCTGTACCCGCTCATCAATACCGACAAGCGGGTCGCCAAGTATCAGGACGGCTTCGGGCTATTCGGGTCCGTGTATACGACCCTGTTCAAGAAGTCCTCCGACGAGGAAAGGAAGGAACGGCTGGGCGAGCTGGGGCCGATGGTCCTGGAGATCATCAATGCCCACGTCCACTCCTTCTCCGTGGTGGCCTCGCAGGAGGAACCCCTCGTCTTGGACGCCCAGGGCGTTGCCGTCCTCAAAGAGTTGCTGGCCCTCGTCCGCCACAAGCCAGACAAGTACGGCGGCGAGGACAAGAAGCCGCCGTCCGCGGCGGAGATCCTGGACCACATCAAGGCTGCCCTCGACAAGGGCGTCGAACCAGGGTCTGCGAAGTACACCGCCCTCGCGGAGCGGATAAAGCAGCTGAGGGACCGGATCATCCAGAACGCCCAAGACGCCTTGGAGTTCCTGTCCGAAGCACTCCGGATCGCTCGTGCCGTCGTGGACGCCCAGAAGCACCCTGAGGAAGCCGTGGTGCTGGACAACGACCACGTAGGTGTCCTGTCGCGGATCATCCACGACCACGCACCGTCCGGCCTCACCGTCACGGAACGGAACCTGGCCGAGGAAATCGATCAAGTTGTCAAGCGCACGCTCGCCCAATCATGGGACAACGCCGACGCTCGCAACCGAGGCGCCCGCCGAGCCACCGCCACAGTCTTCCGCCGGTACGCCCTAAAGCCGGTGGGGGAGCCATACAACTCCACCGTGGCCTACATCGAGGCCCACTACCTCGTTGACTGACGATAGCCGGCGGGCCGGCACCCCTTTCGGCTCCCGGGCCACGTCGCGCTTATCGGGTCCCAGTCTGGACAGACTTGCGCCCTACGGGCCGCCCACTGGGTCTGCAACACCCGCAAAGGAGATGCCTGACGGCCAGGAGAGGCCCAGCCCTCCGCAGGGGAGGACCGGGCCTGATAGCTCTTGGCCGGGTAGCGAGGTCAGGCAGCCCTGGCCAACAGCAACCGGTCGAGCACGGCGACCGGTGACCTCGGGCTCATCGCGCGGCGAGGGCTGCCTCCCACTGTTCGGTGAGACCGAGCATGAGACGGCGGCGCATGCCGGATGTGACGTGGGCGTACCGCGCGGAGACCGAACCATCGAGATGGCCCATGCGCTCGTCCATGAGCACCTTCTCCGTGCCCAGGTCCTCCATCATCGTCCGGTGGGTGTGGCGAAGGCCGTGGGGCGTGAGTCCCTTGGCTATCGGGAGCCAGCAGGCGTCGGCCCGTTCGCTGGCACCCCGGCCCCGCGCCGGGACGCCGGGCCAGGGTTCGCCGAGCAGGGGTACCGGCCGTGGCTCCTGTGGCGCCTTCTTCGGGTACCAGCCGGAGACCGCCGGCGTGAACAACCAGGTCGCGAAACCGTTCCTGCGCCAGTGGGCGGCATGCTCCGGCACGACACCGCCCCGCACGAACCCGAGGTCCGCGATGGCCTGCTCGACCCTCGCTCGCATGGCCTCGGTGACGCGTTCTGGGTGGTTGAGGACGTTGGACACCGTGCCGGTCGAGACGCCGGCACGACGGGCGACGTCGACGAGCTTCGCGCCCTGGTGGCCCCTCGTACGGGCTGCGCCCTGTCCTCGGAAGACGTAGGTCTTGCCGTGGCAGGGGCACGGCACGGGCTTCGTGCGGGCGATGTGGTTGGCGACCAGCGCGGACAGCCAGTCCATCGAGTCGATGGTGCGGTAGCTGTCGTCCTTCGGCGGGCAGCGCACCAGCTCCCCTGTATCGAGCTCGTACAGCTGCCACTCGACACGGACGGCTCCAGGGCGGACGAACGCGGTCTCCAGGCCGACGATCCCGCCCCAGCGCATGCCGGTGTACCCCTTGAGGACCACAGGGACGAACTCGTCGTCGCGGCCAGCCGAGCAGCCGGGTTGGACGTGATCAGGCCCTCGTCGATCGCGTCCTCGAAGATCAGGTGGAGCGTCGAGCGCCAGGTCTTGACGCTGGAGGCCGCGTAGAGGGCCTTCTCCTTCTTCTCCCACAGGTCGACGTCCGTGCGCAGGATGCCGGCGAGCGCCTTGTCCTCGAACTCGGGGAGGAGGTGCTCCTCGATGTGGCGCTTGTAGTTCTGCATGGCCGAGGCCGCCAGGTCCTGGGCCTCGTACCAGCGGTTCGCGTACTCGCCGAAGGTCTCTTGGCCGAGGGCCGGGTCGCGCCAGTCGCCGCGACGGTACTACTTGTTCTCGACCTCAGCCGCTGCCCGTTGGGCCTCGCCCTTGGCGGCGAACCTGATCGCCTTGCCGTTTTCGTCGACGACGGTGTTGTGCTTGCCGGGCGCGACCTTGTACCGGCCGCGCCAGTAGTTTCCGCGCTTCTCCGCGAAACCCACGTTCCGCTGTCCCCCGCTTCCTTTCCTCGGCTACGGCAGATTCGATCGGGTCACGCGACAGCGCCGTACTGTGCGCGGCGGGCGGGCCCGCAGGCGGGTCGTCGGAGCAACGACACGGCGGCGAGGTTGCGCGGAGCCGGTCTGCGTACCGGGCTCGGAGAACGGCTCGGTCGCCCGTGCGGCTGCCTGCGCGGGCTGGGCCGGCCGCTGCTCGTAAAGGCGGATGATCTCGGCGAGATGCTCGGCGGTGAAGCGGTAGGCGCGGCCGACCCGGGTGTGCGGTATCAGGCGCCGTCGCGCGCGGTCCTCGACCCACCAGGCCGAGCAGCCGAGGGTGTCGGCGATCTCCTCGGCGCGGTAGCGGCGTGTGGATCGACACGGGCGCCGAGATCGTCAAGCTCGCCCAGCTGCGGCCGGGCACCGTGACCGTGGCCGCGGGTGATGTCGTACGGGCCGGTCAGCCGCTCGGCGAGGCCGGCGAATCGGGGAACAGCAGCGAGCCGCATCTGCACATCCACGCCGAACGGGACGGCCTCGGCCTCGACCTGGAGTTCCGGGGGATCAGAGGTTCGTTGTACCGCGGGCGGACCGTGCGTACCTAGGTGACGCCGCATACGGGAGGAGCGGGCGGGGCGCACGGGTGGGTGAGGGAGAGCGGCCCGCCCGAGGCGGGGGCGGGGTGGTCAGTGAGAGTGGCGGCGGTGGCGGATGTGGGTGGTGGCCAGGGTGGTGAAGAGGGTCAGGATGGCGGTGGGGGTGGTGAGGGTGGTCAGCCAGGCGGTCGGGGTGGTGGGGGCCTCGGCCAGGAGGAGGGTTGCGGTGGTCAGGCCGGTGGTGAGGAGGACGGCGACCACGTAGCGGGTGCGGTCGGGGGGCGGTGGGGTCTGGGTGGGGGTCAACTCCGTCCAGTGGGCGGCGGCTTCGCGGGTTTCGCGGGTGTGGAGGAGGGACGAAGAGACGAGGAGGGCGAGGGACAGGAGGGCGCCCGTCGTGGCGGCGGTCGCCGGCCAGGCCCAGGGGGTCGTCGTGAAGAGGAGTACGGCGACGGCCGCCGCCGTCGACCACGCCGTCACGCAGGACGCGGCCCGCACCCTGCGGGACACCGGGCGGTCGGCGCCCGCGCGGAGGTCGGCGAGGGCCGGGAGGTACCAGACGCAGCCAGCGGCGGTCACCGCGGTGGTGGCCAGGGCCGGTACGGGGTGGGGCATGGCTGGGGTCTCTCTCTTTCGGGCTTCCGGGCTCTTTCGGGCTCTTTCGGGCTCTTTCGGGTTCTTTCGAGGTCGAGGGGGCCGGGCGGCGCTCAGCAAAAGGCTTTCGGCGGCTGGCGGCGGGTCTCCACGCTCCCGCCGCCGCCTGAGGGGAGCGAGCACCATCCCGCCGTCTCTGCCCCAAGGGCCTCCGTGGGACTACGGGGTTTCCAGAAGCTCCAGGGCCGCGATCTCCGGGTGGTGCAGGTCGAACGCCGGGGATTCGCTGCGGATGCGGGGCAGGGTGGTGAAGTTGTGGCGCGGGGGCGGGCAGGAGGTCGCCCACTCCAGGGAACGGCCGTAGCCCCAGGGGTCGTCCACGCCCACCGGCTCGGCGTACTTGGCGGTCTTCCAGACGTTGTAGAAGAACGGAAGGATGGACAGGCCGAGGAGGAACGAGCCGATCGTGGACAGGGTGTTGAGGGTGGTGAAGCCGTCGGTCGCGAGGTAGTCGGCGTACCGGCGCGGCATGCCCTCGGCGCCCAGCCAGTGCTGCACGAGGAAGGTGAGGTGGAAGCCCGCCGTCAGCGTCCAGAAGGTGATCTTGCCGAGGCGTTCGTCCAGCAGCTTGCCGGTGAACTTCGGCCACCAGAAGTGGAATCCGGCGAACATCGCGTACACGACCGTACCGAAGATCGTGTAGTGGAAGTGGGCCACCACGAAGTACGAGTCGGACAGGTGGAAGTCCATCGGTGGGGAGGCCAGGATCACGCCGGTCAGACCGCCGAAGACGAAGGTGATCAGGAAGCCGGTGGCCCAGAGCATCGGGGTCTCGAAGGAGAGTGAACCCTTCCACATGGTGCCGATCCAGTTGAAGAACTTCACCCCGGTCGGCACCGCGATCAGGAAGGTCATGAAGGAGAAGAAGGGAAGCAGCACGCCGCCGGTGACGTACATGTGGTGCGCCCAGACGGTGACCGACAGGCCGGCGATGGCGATCGTGGCGCCGATCAGGCCCATGTAGCCGAACATCGGCTTGCGGGAGAAGACCGGGATGATCTCGGAGATGATGCCGAAGAACGGCAGCGCCAGGATGTAGACCTCCGGATGGCCGAAGAACCAGAAGAGGTGCTGCCACAGCAGGGCGCCGCCGTTGGCCGCGTCGAAGATGTGGCTGCCGAACTTGCGGTCGCACTCCAGCGCGAACAGGGCCGCGGCCAGGACCGGGAAGACGATCAGGACCAGGAGCGCGGTCAGCAGCACGTTCCATACGAAGATCGGCATGCGGAACATGGTCATGCCGGGCGCGCGCATGCAGATGATCGTGGTGATGAAGTTGACCGCGCCCGCGATCGAGCCGAAGCCGGACAGCGCCACGCCCATGATCCACAGGTCGGAGCCGAGCCCCGGCGAGTGCACGGCGTCGGACAGCGGGGCGTACAGGAACCACCCGAAGTCCGCCGCGCCGTCGGGCGTCAGGAAGCCGCCCGCCGCGATCAGCGAGCCGAACAGGAACAGCCAGAAGGCCAGCATGTTCAGCCGGGGGAACGCCACGTCGGGCGCGCCGATCTGGAGCGGCATGATCCAGTTCGCGAAGCCGGTGAACAGCGGCATCGCGAACAGCAGCAGCATGATCGAGCCGTGCATGGTGAAGGCCTGGTTGAACTGCTCGTTCGTCATGATCTGGAGTCCGGGCCGGGCCAGCTCGGCGCGCATCAGCAGCGCCAGCACGCCGCCGATCAGGAAGAACGCGAACGCGCAGACCAGGTACATCGTCCCGATCTGCTTGTGGTCCGTGGTGGTCAGCCACTGGATCCAGGTGGGCCGTGCGCGTCGTACGGCGGCGGGCTGCCGCGCGCCGGCCCCGGTGACCCCGGCGCCCGGCCGGTCGGTCATCACCTTGTGTATCTGTGCCTCGTCCACCGGACGGCGTCCCTCCCAGCTGTGCGTGTCGGAGCCGGCCGGGAAGCGCCACGCGTGCGGGTGGTGGACCCGGCGCTTCCCGGCCCGCCACATGATCGGCCCGCGGGCACCCCCCGCCGATAGGGCCCAACAGGCCCGGCCGCGGCCCTCGGCAGGGCCGGGTGGCCCTTCTTGCCCCGCTCGCACCGGTCAGTGGCGGCGGTACAGCGGGGTGCCGAAGACCGCCCTGTCCGCCGGTACGACCGCGAGGTCGAGGCCCCGGTCAAGACGCGCCCGCAGCAGCGGGTCCCCGGCCAGGTCGGCGGCCAGGTCCCGTACGGCTCCGGCCAAGTTGTGGGCGGCCGCGGGCAGTTGGCCCTCCGTCCCGGACGACGCCGGTACGACGACGAGCCGGGCGTCCGTGTCCCCCGTGGCCGGCAGCAGGTGGGCGCGGCCGACGGCGGGGTGGCAGGCCAGGATCGTACGCAGGGCGCCGGCGATCTCGGGGTCGCGCGGCGGGGGCAGATGAGGGCGGCGTTCGGCGACCGCGCGCAGGGCGGCGCCGGAGAGTTCGTAGAAGACCGGGCCGCTCAGGTCGATCAGGAGGGTCTCGGCGCCCGCGTGCCAGGCCGCCTCGACCGCCTTGCAGGCCGGTACCGGTGCGGGGCGGGCGTCGGGGCGCCACCGGGCCAGCGCGTCCAGGCCGGTGAAGGCCGGCAGCCCGCGGCGGCCGTCGGGCAGGCACAGGGTGGCGACCGCCATGGCGCTCGTCTTCCCGCCCGCGCGGCCGTCCGGGGCCTCGCCAGCGCCGCCGTCCGGGCACTCACCCGCCCCGCCGTCCGGGCGCTCGCCCTCTCCGCCGAACGGGCGCTCATCCTCTCCGCCGTACGGGCTCTCGCCCGCGCCGCCGTACGGCCGCTCACCCCCTCCGCCGTACGGCCGCTCACCCCCTCCGCCGTACGGGCCCTCGCCCGCGCCGCCGGCCGGGCCGGTCTCCGTCCTGCCGAGGACGGCGACGACCGGTACCAGCAGGCGGGCGTTCGCGAGCAGGGCGAGCAGGGTGGTCTCCGCCGTGGTGGAGGGGGCCTCGGACCAGGTGGTCAGGGCGGCGGCGAGGCGGGGGTCGGGTGAGCCGTCGTCGCCCGCAAAGCCGGGATCGGGGATGTTCTTGCGCTCCATCGCGCGACGCTAACCGGGGCAACGCGCGGGCAGGCAGGGCCGGTTGGCCCCGGTCGCCGTGGAAACGGGGTCACAGCAGCGACACCCAGTAGTCCCACCACCGGGTGGCGATCAGCATCACGATGGCCAGGTACCAGGTCAGCGGCACCACCCAGTGGAACTCCAGCACGCCCGCCACCACGGCGCGCGGTGCCCGGATGACGCCGTGCGTCAGGTTGTGCGCGGTGGTGTACCAGAACATCGCGATGGTGGCCGCCCAGGCCAGGCAGCACCACAGGCACAGCGCGCCGATGTCGTACAGGGCCTGGCTCATCAGCCACATGCAGAAGCCCGCGCCGAATGCCGTGCCCGCGTTCAGGCCGAGCCAGAACCAGCGCCGGAAGCGGGCGCCGGCCAGCAGGGCGAAGCCGGTGGTGACCACGACGGGGTACGCCGCGAGGCCCAGCAGGGGGTTGGGGAAGCCGAAGACGGACGCCTGGGCGCTGCGCATCACGTTGGAGCAGGACAGCACCGGGCTGAGGTTGCAGGAGGGGGTGAAGTGCGGGTCCTGGATCAGCTGGATCTTGTCGAGCGTGATCACGAAGGAGGCGAGGATGCCGAGCGCGCCGGTCACGATCAGCAGCCAGGCGCAGGCGCGGGAGGCGGTGGTCGTGGTCTCGGGCGGGACGGTCCGGCTGCCGCGCCGGTCCCGCTGCCGGGGGGTGGCGCCGGTGGTCGTGTCGCTGGTCATCGGGCGTTCCGCCTTGCCGGTGGTGGTCGGGGGCCGACGGACCAGTGAAGTCAGGGCGGGCGGGGGGCGGCTAGGGCCGAACGGCCCGCGCGCGGGTGTTCGAGCGCCGCCAGGAGTCACGCAGGCGAGCGCACCCAGGGGTCACGAAGGCGAGCACCCCGGTGCCCCGCCGGCGAGCACCCAAGAGTCACGCAGGCGAGCACCCCGGAGCCCCACTGGTGAGCCCCCGGAAGTCCCACCGGTGAGCCCTCAGGAGTTCCAGCGGGCCGCGCCTCACGCCAGCGACAGGAACAGCCGCTCCATCCGTGCCTTCATCGCCTCCGCGTCCTCCCCGTTCCTGCGGCCCGACTCGATGTCGGCCACGCACTGCTGGAGCCCGGTGGCGATGATCGCGAAACCGGCGCGGTCCAGCGCCCGCGAGGCGGCGGCCAGCTGGGTGACGACCTCCTCGCAGTCCCGGCCCTCCTCGATCATCCGGATCACCCCGGAGATCTGGCCCTGCGCACGCCGCAGCCGGTTCAGGACGGCCTTCAGGGACGCGCCCTTGAGCTCCAGTTCCACGCTCACTCCTCCAGCAAATACCCCTAGGGGTACTGTACGTCCGGATTCGGGGCCAAGGCGAGCGCCCGCGACCGCCGTGGCACGGAAGTTCTAGGCTTCCCCCTGTGAACTTCTGGTCGATCTATCAGCATGGCTTCGCGCGCATCGCCGCGTGCACGGGCCACACCGTCATCGCCGACCCCCGCGCCAACGCCGAATCGGTCCTGCGCCAGGCACGCCGGTGCGCCGGGGAGGGCGTCGCCGTCGCCGTCTTCCCGGAGATGGTGCTGTGCGGCTACTCGATCGAGGACCTGCTGCTCCAGGACCCGCTGCTGGACGCGGTCGAGGCGGCCCTGGCGGAGGTGGTCGCCGGGTCCGCCGACCTGCTGCCGGTGCTCGTCGTCGGCGCCCCGCTGCGCCACCGCAACCGGATCTACAACTGCGCGGTCGTCGTGCACCGCGGCAAGATCCTCGGCGTGGCCCCGAAGTCGTACCCGCCGAACTACCGGGAGTTCTACGAGCGCCGCCAGATCGCCGCGGCCGACGACGAGCGCGGCGGCACCATCCGGGTCGGCGGCGCGGACGTGCCGTTCGGTGTGGATCTGCTGTTCGCCGCCGACGACGTGCCCGGACTGGTGCTGCACGCGGAGATCTGCGAGGACATGTGGGTGCCGGTGCCGCCGAGCGCGGAGGCGGCGCTCGCGGGGGCGACGGTGCTCGCGAACCTCTCCGGCAGCCCGATCACCGTGGGCCGCGCCGAGGACCGCAAGCTGCTGTGCCGCTCGGCCTCCTCCCGCTGCCTGGCCGCGTACGTCTACGCGGCGGCCGGTCTCGGCGAGTCGACCACCGACCTGTCCTGGGACGGGCAGACGATGATCTACGAGAACGGGGTGCTGCTGGCCGAGTCCGAGCGCTTCCCGCTCGGCGAGCAGTTCGCGGCGGCCGACGTCGACCTCGACCTGCTGCGGCAGGAGCGCAGCCGGATGGGCAGCTTCGACGACAACCGCCGTACCCACGCCGCCCGCACCGGCGACTTCCGCACGGTCTCCTTCGTGCTGGACCCGCCGCTCGCCGCCGACCTGGGGCTGCGGCGCCGGGTGGAGCGCTTCCCGTTCGTGCCCGCCGACCCCGACCGGCTCGCCCTGGACTGCTACGAGGCGTACAACATCCAGGTCGAGGGGCTCCAGCAGCGGCTCGGGGCGATCGGCGGCCCCAAGGTGGTCATCGGCGTCTCCGGCGGTCTGGACTCCACGCACGCGCTGATCGTCGCCGCCCGCGCGATGGACCGCGCCGGGCGCCCGCGCAGCGACATCCTGGGCTTCACCCTGCCCGGCTTCGCGACCAGCGACCACACCAAGGACAACGCGCACCGGCTGATGCGGGCGCTCGGCATCACCGCGGCCGAGCTGGACATCACGCCGACCGCGCGGCTGATGCTCAAGGAGATGGGCCACCCCTTCGCCGAGGGCGAGCCGGTGTACGACGTCACGTTCGAGAACGTCCAGGCGGGCCTGCGCACCGACTACCTGTTCCGGCTGGCCAACCAGCGCGGCGGCATCGTGCTCGGCACCGGCGACCTGTCCGAGCTGGCGCTCGGCTGGTCGACGTACGGCGTCGGCGACCAGATGAGCCACTACAACGTCAACTCCGGCGTGCCCAAGACGCTGATCCAGCACCTGATCCGCTGGGTGATCAGCAGCGAGCAGTTCGACGCGGAGACCGGCGAGATCCTGGCCGCGATCCTGGACACCGAGATCAGCCCGGAGCTGGTGCCGGGCGAGGAGATGCAGTCCACCGAGTCGAAGATCGGCCCGTACGCGTTGCACGACTTCACCCTCTTCCACGTGCTGCGCTACGGCTTCCGCCCCTCGAAGATCGCCTTCCTGGCCTGGCACGCCTGGCACGACCCGGCCTCCGGCGCCTGGCCGCCCGGCTTCCCCGAGGCCAAGCGGGGGGCGTACGACCTCGCGGAGATCGTGCGCTGGCTGGAGGTCTTCTGCCGCCGCTTCTTCGCGTTCGCCCAGTTCAAGCGCTCGGCCATGCCGAACGGGCCCAAGGTCTCGGCCGGCGGCTCCCTCTCCCCGCGCGGCGACTGGCGGGCCCCCTCGGACGGCAACGCGCGGGTGTGGCTCGCGGATCTGGCGCGGTTCGACTTCGAGCAGGCGGCGCAGGGACGCTGACCGTCCGTCAGCCGCCGCGGCGGCAGTGGAACCAGGTGTCCCGCTGAGGCAGTCTTTCCCCTCGTGGCGAGTGTTCCGTTTCAAGGGGGACCCGGCGCACCCCACATGGTGGTGTGCGGGGACGACGGGCTCGCGCACCGGCTGGCGGCCGAGTTGCGCGGGGTGTACGGCGAGCAGGTCACCCTCGTGGTGCCGCCCGCCGAGCGCGCGGCGAGAGGGCCGGTGGTCGGCCGGGCGCGGACCGCGTCGGCGGCGCTGCTCGACCGGATGGTCAACGCGGCGGTCGGCGGCCGGCCCGGCGGGACGGGCGGGCCGGCGACGGCGGGGGCGGCGTCCGCGGTGGGTGGTGCGGGCGGTTCGGGCGGTTCGGGCGGTGAAGCCGTGCTGGAAGCCGGGGAGTTGACCGAGGCGGTGCTCGCCGAGGCTGGGGTGGGGCGGGCCACCGCGCTCGCGCTGGTGCACGACGACGACGAGACCAACATCCGTGCCGCGCTCACCGCCCGCCGGCTCAACCCGCGGCTGCGGCTGGTGCTGCGGCTCTACAACCGGCGGCTCGGCCAGCACATCGAGGAACTCCTCGACCAGGCGGCGGCGTTGGCGTACGACGGCGGGGACGACGCGGGCGCGGAAGCCTCGACCACCGTGCTGTCCGACGCCGACACCGCCGCGCCGGCGCTGGCCGCGACCGCGCTCGCCGGCACCAGCAAGGTCGTGCAGACCGAGGGCCTGCTGCTGCGGGCGGTGGAACGGCCGCTGCCCGCCGACTCCGGGCTGCACACCCTCGCCCTGCTGTCGGTGAACGACCCCACCGGGGCGGCCGGCGGGGACCAGGAGCCGCGGCTGCTGCCGGCCGACGAGGAGGTACGGGGGGCCGCCGGGCGGACGGCGATCGTGCTGGAGCAGGTCTCGACGGCGGGCGGCCCGGAGTCGGCGGCGGGCGGGGCGGGGGTCGTCCCCTGGCTCAACTCGCTGTTCTCACGGCGGCTGCGGTGGTCGCTGGCCGGTCTGGTCGGCTGTGTGCTGGCGCTGGCGATCGCCCTGTGGACGGTCACCGGGATCCATCCGGTGCGAGCCTTCTACCTCACCCTGCTCGACATGTTCGCCATCGACGACCCGGCCCTCGGCGCGCCGCTCGGCCGCCAGCTGCTCCAACTCCTGTCCGCGCTGGTGGGGTTGCTGCTGCTGCCGGTGCTGCTGGCCGCGGTCCTCGAAGTGCTGGGCACCTTCCGCACCGCCACCTCGCTGCGCAGGCCGCCGCGCGGGCTCGGCGGGCATGTGGTGCTGCTGGGCCTCGGCAAGATCGGCACACGGGTGCTGACCCGGCTGCGGGAGCTGAACGTGCCCGTGGTGTGCGTCGAGTCCGACCCGGAGGCGCGGGGACTGGCGACGGCGCGGCGGCTGCGGGTGCCGGTGGTGCTCGGGGACGTCACGCAGGAGGGGGTGCTGGAGTCCGCGAAGATCAGCCGGGCGCAGGCACTGCTCGCGGTGACCAGCTCGGACACCACGAACCTGGAGGCGGTGCTGTACGCGCGGACGGTACGGCCGGAGCTGCGGGTGGTGCTGCGGCTGTACGACGACGACTTCGCCACCGCGGTCTACCGCACCCTGCGTGCCGCGTACCCGCACGCCCTGACCCGGAGCCGGAGCGTGACGCATCTGGCGGCGCCCGCGTTCGCCGGGGCGATGCTCGGCCGGCAGGTGCTCGGCGCGGTGGCGGTGGAGCGGCAGGTGCTGCTGTTCGCCGCGGTCGACGTGGACGGCCATCCGATGCTGGAGGGCCGGACGGTGGGCCAGGCGTTCCGCCCCGGCGCCTGGCGGGTGCTGGCGCTCGCGGGCCGTAGCGACACCCCCGCGGACCATGTGCTGGCGAAGGGGGACCGCGTGGTGGTCGCCGTCACCCGCCGCGGCCTGGCCACCCTGCGCTGACCCCGCCCACCGCCTCCCCCACCTCGCCCACCCACCACCCGACTCGGTCGGCCAAGAGGTCACCGGCCCGGGCACCGGCTTGGAGAGGGCGAGGCGAAGACCGGAACCGGTGACAACCCGGCGGGGGCCGAGGCTGAGACCGGAAACGGCGGCGAACCGGAGCCGGAACCGGAGACCCGGAGACCGGAACCGGTGGCGGGACGGGGGCGGAATCGGTGGCGGGGCGGGGGCGGAGCCGGTGGCCCGGAGGCCGGAACCGGGGGTCGGGCCCGGTGGTTATGACGGGAGGTGGCGTTTGGCGAAGTCCAGTTCCAGGGCCACCTGCTTGATGCGCTCGTCGACGACCAGAGAGCCGTGGCCGGCGTCGTAGCGGTACACCTCGTGGGTGGCGCCGAGGGACTGGAGGCGGTGGATGTAGTTGTCGATCTGGCGGATGGGGCAGCGGGGGTCGTTGACACCCGCCGAGATGTAGACCGGGGCCTTGACGCGGTCGACATAGGTGAGCGGGGAGGACGCCTCGAAGCGCTCCGGGACCTCCTCGGGGGTGCCGCCGAGGAGGGTGCGGTCCATGGCCTTCAGCGCCTCCATCTCGTCGTGGTACGCCGTGACGTAGTCCGCGACCGGGACGACCGCGATGCCCACCGCCCACGCCTCCGGCTGGGTGCCGAGGCCGAGGAGGGTGAGGTAGCCGCCCCAGGAGCCGCCGGTCAGCACCAGGCGGTCGGGGTCGGCGAGGCCCGAGGAGACCGCCCAGTCGCGGACCGCCGCCACGTCCTCCAGCTCGATCAGGCCGACCCGGTGCTTGAGGGCGTCGGTCCACGCGCGGCCGTACCCGGTGGAGCCGCGGTAGTTGACGCGGACCACCGCGTACCCGTGGTCCACCCAGGCGGCCGGGCCCGAGGCGAAGGAGTCGCTGTCGTGCCAGGTCGGGCCGCCGTGCAGGTCGAAGACGGTGGGCAGGGGACCGCTCGCGCCCGCGGGCTTCTGGATCAGGGCGTGGATACGGCCGCCGGGGCCCTCCACCCACACGTCCTCCACCGGCACCGACGGCGGGCACTTCATGCTGGGGGTCCCCCCGGCGTCAGCTGGGGGAGGGTCCAGGACCACACCGCCGGAGGTGGACCGCACGGCCGACGGCTCGGCGGCCGAGGACCACAGGTACTCCACGCTGCCGTCCGGGCGCGCGGTGGCCCCGGAGACGGTACCGGGCGGGGTGGGGACGCGGGTCAGCTCGCGGGTCGCCAGGTCGTACCGGAACAGTTCGCTGCGGGCCTCGAAGCTGTGCGCGATGAGCAGGCCCGAGCCGTCCGGGTACCACTCGGCGCTGACGTCGCCGGGCAGCTCCAGGGCGAGGTCCGTCTCCTCCCCCGAGGCCACGTCCCACACCAGCGGCTCCCAGCGGCCCCGGCGCTGGTGCCCGATGAGCAGCCGGGTGTCGCCCTCGACCGGGGCGAAGCCCAGCACCTCAAGGCCCAGTTCCTCGGCGCCGCCCTTGGTGTCGTCCAGCTCGGCGACCGTCGAGCCGTCCGGGCGCAGGACGCGCAGCGCGGCGTGCATGGCGTCGCCGTGCTCGGTGTGCTCGATGGCGATCAGGGAGCCGTCGTGGGAGAGGTCGCCGACGCCCGCGGACTCGCGGTGCCGGTAGATCTCCACCGGGTCGGCGCCCGCGCGGGCCAGGTGGATCGTCGTACCGTCCTCGTCCGTGGAGCGGCCCACCACCGCGGTGCGGCCGTCGCGGCCCAGGGCGAGGCCGGCCGGGTAGGAGGGGGCGAGGCCGGGCACGGCCGGCTCGTCGGGGCCGCCGGTGAAGGGCTGGCGGCGCCAGATGCCGAACTCGTCGCCGTCCTTGTCGTCGAACCACCAGATCCAGGCGCCGTCCGGGGAGAGGGTGCCGTCCGTCGTGCCGTTCGGCCGGTCGGTGGCCTGGCGCTGCTCGCCCGTGGCGCGGTCCCACGCGTACAGCTCGTACGTCCCCGTCGCGTTCGACACGAACAGCGCGCGGTCGGGTGCGTCCTCGGCCCAGTCGGGCAGGGACACCCGCGGCGCCCGGAACCGCTTCTCCCAGTCCGGCATGTCCGCGCCGCCCGGCGCCTGCGGTGCGCTCGGCTTCGTGCTCTCAGTCTTGGCCCCAGTCATGCGCCCATACTGCCTGGCCGCGGCGACAATTGTGCGCCGGGTGGGCACAGCCTGTGGATAACTTTCCGGCATGGGCATGCTGAGGAAGGCGCACAAGGGCCGACCCGCGGGCGGGGTGGTGGGGCAGGCGCCGTACCGTGGGGGCGTGTACCGGTTTCTGCTGACTCCGCGCTGGTGGGGCATCAACGTCTTCGTGCTGCTCGCCATCCCCTTCTGCATCTTCATGGGGTCCTGGCAGCTGAGCCGGTTCGAGGGGCGGGTGCACGAGGCGCACGCCGCGACCCGGCAGGCCGCGTCCGACGGCACCGAGGCGGCGCGCCCGCTCGATTCGATGCTGCCGGTGAACAAGGCGACGTCGGGGCGGCGGGTGTCCGCGCACGGACGGTACGGGGCGCAGCTGCTCGTGCCCGGCCGGCAGCTGGACGGGAAGAACGGGTTCTACGTCCTGACGCTGCTGCGGACCGGCACCGGGAAGTCGCTCCCCGTGGTGCGGGGGTGGCTGCCCGGAACGGCGTCCGCGGCGAAGGCGCCCGCGCCGCCGCGGGGTGAGGTGACCGTCGTCGGGGCGTTGCAGGCGTCCGAGACGCCGGGGGACAACGGGGTCAGCGCGCAGGGCGGGCTGCCCGCGGGGCAGACGGCGGCGATCAGCTCGGCGTCGCTGGTCAACCTGGTGCCGGACCGGTTGTACGACGCGTGGGTGACGCTGGACAAGGCGGATGCCGGGATGAAGGCGGTGCCGGCGTCGGCGCCGGACGGTACGGGGCTCGATCTGAAGGCGTTCCAGAACCTCGGGTACACCGGGGAGTGGTTCGTGTTCGCCGGGTTCACGGTGTTCATGTGGTTCCGGCTGTTGCGGCGGGAGGTCGAGGCAGCGCGGGACGCTGCGCTGGGCTTGGCGCCGGAGGAGAGTGTGCCGGTGACGGTGTCCGGTAGCTGAGCCGGAACTGTGGTGGGCCGGGTGTCGGGATCGCTCACCGGCGCTGGCCGGGTGCCGCTGCGCCCACCCGTGCCGCCCCAGCGGCACGACTGCCCGCAGCTTAATGACGTGGCGTCCGCCTGCGTCCCCCTACGAATCCGCCAGTACCCCCGTGTAATACACCGTCCCCGCGCACTCCCCCGGTACCGTCGCCGAGGCGGTGGGGCCGCCGGGGGATGGGGTGTGGGTGATCAGGACGCTGCCGTCGGCCGGGGTGCCGCCCGTGCCCAGTTGGGGGGCGGTGCCGGCGGAGCCGCCGGTGTCGGCCGCCGGGCCGTCGCTGGAGGTGGGCGTCGGGTCCGGGGACGGGCCGCCGTCCGTGCCGCCGCCGGTCGTGCCGCCCGCGCTGGGACAGGTCTCGGAGGGGACGAAGGCGAACTTCTCCTGGTAGGCGGAACCGGGCTGGAGGACCAGACCCGCGACCTCCTGGGAGGGGTCGGGCAGCCCCGTCGCCGCGTCGCCCGCCGCATGCCGTACGACGCTGATCTTCGCGGGGTCGGCCGCGCCCTGCGCACTCGCGCCCACCGTGCCCGCCCCGCTCACCGTGCAGGGACCGGAGGAGGTGTTGGTGACGCGGAACGTGCCGTACACCACCCCCGTGGAGTCCGGCGCGGCCGCGCTGCCCGTGGCGGAGCCCAGCTGGGCCGGCGTGCACACCGGGACGCCCGCGGCCAGGGTGGCGGAGGGGTTCGCGCCACCGGCGGCACCCGCGCCCGCCGCGCCACCGCCGTCCTTGCCGCCCGGCTTCCCCGCGCCCTTGCCGGGCTGGGCCGGGTTGCCGTCCGTGCCCCTGCCGCCGCTCGTCCCGCCGCCCTGGTCCGTGCCGTGCCGCGCGCCGGAGTGCGCCTGGGAGGACTGGCCGGCCATCGCGGTGTCCGGGTCGGAGCCGCCGGAGTCGGAGACATGGACGAGGGCCGGGATCGCCGTGCCGAGGAACAGGGCCGCCGCCGCCATGCCCACGGCCGCCTGCCGCTTGCGGGCCCGGCGCGCGGGGACCGCCCGGCGCAGCCGCTCCAGCGCGCTCGCGTCCGGCTCGATGCCGTCGACCGCGGAGTGCAGCAGCCGCCGCACCGCCGCCTCGTCCGAGCCGAGGCCGCCGAGCGTCCGGGCGAGCCACTCGCCCTCGGAGCCCGGACCAGTCCCTTCGCGGGCGGAGCCGGAGAGGTCGGCGCCCTCGGTGCTCCTGTCGTCGGGGCCGTGGTTCACAGTTTCGTTCCCAGCGTGCGGTGCGGAGTGGTGGTGGCGTGGGGGTGGGGGCCGTAGGTCATGACGATTGCTCCATGGCCACCCGCAGCGCGGCGATGCCGCGGGAGCCGTACGCCTTCACCGAGCCCAGGGAGATGCCGAGCGTCTCGGCGACCTGGGCCTCGGTCATGTCCGCGAAGTAGCGCAGCACCAGGACCTCCCGCTGGCGGCGCTGGAGGCCCTTCATCGCCTTGATGAGGTCGCGGCGCTCCAGCTGGTCGTACGCGCCCTCCTCCGCGCTCGCCATGTCCGGCATCGGCTTGGCCAGCAGCTTCAGGCCGAGGATGCGGCGGCGCAGCGTGGAGCGGGAGAGGTTGACGACCGTCTGCCGGAGGTAGGCGAGGGTCTTCTGCGGGTCCCGGACGCGTTTGCGCGCCGAGTGGACCCGGATGAACGCCTCCTGCACGACGTCCTCGCAGGAGGCGGTGTCGTCGAGGAGGAGGGCGGCGAGACCCAGCAGCGAGCGGTAGTGCGCCCGGTAGGTCTCGGTGAGATGGTCCACGGTGGTGCCGGTGACGGCCTCCGTGGCCGCGGTGTCGTCGGCGCCGTCACGCTGACCGGGTATGCGGGCGGGCCGCGCGGCTGGCATGGGCGCGATCACCGGCATGCCGCCGGGCGTGCGGGGACGCAGCGCCGCACGCGGCGGCCGGAGGGCCGCGGTGCCGCGTGCCCCGGTGAGTTCCAGTACCTCTGCCACGCCAGTTGGACACGTCTGCCCCCGCCAGGGTTGTACGCGCCGGACGCCACATGTGCGACAGCCGGCGGTGCCTCAAGTGCCGTCATGCGTACCGTTCTTCCCCTATGTCCGATATGGACGGGCACGACCCCGCGCCCGGTCCGCTCACGGCGCCCCCACCGCCCCCGAAGAGTGACCGCAAAGACGCTCCCGCCCTCCGCGTGGTTGCGGAGGGCGGGGAGGCACATCTTCTGTCGCCGGGAGGTCCGGCTCAAGCGGTTTGGACCATGCCGCCGGACACACTTCGCACACAGATCCTACAAAGCGGCCACACGGCTCAGCCGGTGGACTCCCGCGCGACCGACTCCGCGATCTGTACGAGGTTCAAAGCGGCGCCTTTGCGCACATTGTCGCCGCAGACGAAGAGTTCGAGCGCGCTCGCGTCGTCCAGCGACTGGCGCAGCCGGCCCACCCAGGCGGGGTCGGTGCCCACCACGTCGGCGGGGGTGGGGTATTCGCCGGACGCCGGGTCGTCGCACAGCACCACGCCGGGCGCGGTGGCGAGGATCTCGCGGGCGCCGTCCACCCCGGCGGCGCCCTGGAAGCGGGCGTGGACGGTGAGCGAGTGGGTGGTGACCACCGGGACCCGGACGCAGGTGACGGCGACCGGCAGGCCGGGCAGCGAGAGGATCCGGCGCACCTCGTCGCGCACCCGCAGTTCCTCCGAGGACCAGCCGTCCTCGGCCGCGGTGCCGGCCCACGGTACGACGTTCAGCGCGACCGGCTCCGGGAACGGACCGGTGGCATCGCCCACCAGGCGTCGTACGTCCCCCGGCGCGGTGCCCAGTTCGGTGCCGGCGACCTGGGAGAGCTGGGCGCGCAGCGCCTCCACGCCGGCCCGGCCGGCCTCGCTCACCGCCTGGTAGGAGGAGACGACCAGCTCGCGCAGCCCGTACTCGGCGTGCAGGGCGCCGAGCGCGACGATCAGGGTGAGGGTGGTGGCGCCGGGGTTGGCGATGATGCCGCGGGGGCGGTTGCGCGCCCGGTGGGCGTTGACCTCGGGCACCACCAGGGGCACGTCCGGATCGGCGCGGAAGGCGCCGGAGTTGTCCACGACCACCGCGCCGGCCGCGGCGGCGACGGGCGCCCACTCGGCGGCGACCGGCTCCGGCACGGCGAACAGGGCGATGTCGACCCCGTCGAAGGCGTCCTCGGTCAGGGCCGCGACCTCGGCCTCCGCCCCGCGCACGGACAGCTTGCGGCCGGCCGGGCGGGGGGAGGCGAACAGTCGGATCTCGCCCCAGATGTCCTTGCGCTGGGACAGGATCTGGAGCATGACCCGGCCGACCACTCCGGTCGCTCCCACGACCGCGAGCGTCGGCTTGGCGTTCATCGGCCGGTGCCTCCGTAGACGACGGCCTCGTCGGTGTCGGAGTCGAGCCCGAAGGCGGTGTGCACGGCGCGCACGGCCTCCGGCACGTCGTCCTTGCGGGTGACGACCGAGATGCGGATCTCGGAGGTCGAGATCAGCTCGATGTTCACGCCCGCGTCGGACAGCGCCTCGAAGAAGGCCGCGGTGACCCCCGGATTGGTCTTCATGCCGGCGCCGACCAGGGAGATCTTGCCGATCTGGTCGTCGTAGCGCAGCGAGTCGAAGCCGATGCCGGCGCGGCACTTCTCCAGGGCGTCGATGGCCTTGCGGCCTTCGGTCTTCGGCAGCGTGAAGGAGATGTCCGTCAGGCCGGTGGAGGCGGCGGACACGTTCTGCACGACCATGTCGATGTTGATCTGCGCGTCGGCGATGGCCCGGAAGATCGAGGCGGCCTCACCCGGCTTGTCGGGCACGCCGACGACCGTGATCTTGGCCTCGGAGGTGTCGTGCGCGACACCGGAGATGATGGCCTGCTCCACCTTCTTGACCCCAATCGGCTCACTGCTGACCCACGTGCCCTGCAACCCGCTGAAGCTGGAGCGTACGTGGATCGGGATGTTGTAGCGGCGGGCGTACTCCACACAGCGGTGGAGCAGCACCTTGGAGCCGGAGGCCGCCAGCTCCAGCATGTCCTCGAAGGAGATCCAGTCGATCTTCTTCGCCTTCTTCACCACCCGCGGGTCGGCGGTGAACACGCCGTCCACGTCGGTGTAGATCTCGCAGACCTCGGCGTCGAGGGCGGCGGCGAGGGCCACGGCCGTGGTGTCCGAGCCACCGCGGCCGAGCGTGGTGATGTCCTTCTTGTCGGCGCTGACGCCCTGGAAACCGGCGACGATCGCGATGTTGCCCTCGTCCAGCGCGGTCCGGATGCGGCCCGGCGTGACATCGATGATCCGGGCCTTGTTGTGGACCGAGTCGGTGATGACGCCGGCCTGGCTGCCGGTGAAGGACTGGGCTTCGTGGCCCAGGTTTTTGATCGCCATGGCCAGCAGCGCCATGGAGATCCGCTCTCCGGCGGTCAGCAGCATGTCGAATTCGCGCCCGGCAGGCATGGGAGAGACCTGCGCGGCGAGATCGATCAACTCGTCCGTCGTGTCGCCCATCGCGGAAACGACGACGACAACCTGGTTGCCGTTCTTCTTCGCTTCCACGATCCGCTTGGCGACGCGCTTGATGCCCTCGGCATCGGCTACGGAGGAGCCTCCGTACTTCTGCACGACAAGGCCCACGTGCGCTCCTCGCTCGGTTCGTTTGTGTCGGCTCAGTTTAACGAGCGTCCGAAATCCACCAGCCTGCTCCCGCATGGTGAGACATCGGCCCGGAGGTTCCCGGACGCCCGCTTCCGGATGGCCTCCTGCCCGCCGGGGCCCGGCCCACGCGGAACGTGCGCCGGGTCACAGCGGGCGCCGCGGCGCGCGGGAGCCGGTCACGGCGTCACGAACCCGGCTGGATCCCCAGCGGACCGCCGATCTCCTCGGCCATCACCCGGCCGGCCTCGAACTCCAGCGTCTCGTCGCCCATCGGGCTCTGGTCGGTGTCCAGACCGTCCAGCTCCTCCAGGGGCTGGTTGAGGCGGACGTGGATGAGGACCGACTGGAGGGCGCGCAGCACGGCGGAGGCCGTCGGGCCCCAGTTGGAGAAGTAGGAGAACTGCCACCACCACAGCGCCTCGCTGGTGCGGCCGGCGCGGTAGTGGACCATGCCGTGGCGCAGGTCCGCGATGATGTCGGCGAGGTCGTCGGAGATCCGGGCCGGCACCGGGGCCTTGCGGGGCTCGTAGGGGTCGAAGACCTCGGAGTAGACGTCGACGGGCTCCAGCAGCCGGGCGAAGTTCTCCCGCAGTTCGTCCACGTCCGGCTCCGGGCCCGGATCGGGCTCGTAGCGCTCGTCGGGGACGATGTCCTCGTGGGCGCCCAGCCGGCCGCCGGCCAGCAGCAGCTGGGAGATCTCCAGGAGGAGGAAGGGGACGGTCGAGCCGGGCTCGTCGCCCCGCGCCACCTCCGTGACGGCCACCAGGAAGCTCTCGACCTGGTCCGCGACCTGTACCGCGAAGTCGTCGGGGTTCTGCGACGTGGCGTGCAGCGTGGCGTCAGACATCTAGGAGTCTTCTCCCCTCGAAGGCGCGGCCGAGGGTCACCTCGTCCGCGTATTCCAGGTCGCCACCCACCGGGAGGCCGCTGGCCAGGCGGGTGACCTTCAGGCCCATGGGCTTGATCATGCGCGCGAGGTACGTGGCCGTCGCCTCGCCCTCGAGATTCGGATCGGTGGCCAGGATCAGCTCCGTGACCGTCCCGTCGGCCAACCGCGCGAGAAGTTCCCGTATACGCAGGTCGTCGGGACCGACCCCCTCGATGGGGCTGATCGCCCCGCCGAGCACGTGGTAGCGGCCGCGGAACTCGCGGGTGCGCTCGATCGCGACGACGTCCTTCGGCTCCTCCACGACGCAGATCACCGAGAGGTCGCGGCGCGGGTCGCGGCAGATGTTGCACAGCTCCTCCTGCGCGACGTTGCCGCACATCGCGCAGAAGCGGACCTTCGCCTTGACCTCCAGGAGTGCCTGGGCGAGCCGCTTCACGTCCGTCGGCTCGGCCTGGAGGATGTGGAAGGCGATCCGCTGCGCGCTCTTGGGACCGACGCCGGGCAGCCGCCCCAGTTCGTCGATGAGGTCCTGGACCACGCCTTCGTACAACGGACTGACCTTCCTGGAGACCTTTCGGTACGTACGCTAGTTGGCCCGAGGTCAGAACGGCAGACCGGGGATGCCCGTGCCGCCGCCCAGGCCCTGGGCCAGCGGGCCGAGCTTCTGCTGCTGGAGCGCCTGCGCGTTCTCGTTGGCGGCCTGGACGGCGGCCACGATCAGGTCGGCGAGGGTCTCGGTGTCCTCCGGGTCCACCGCCTTGGGGTCGATCTTCAGGCCGCGCAGTTCGCCGGCGCCGGTCACGGTGGCCCTGACCAGACCGCCGCCCGCCTGCCCGTCGACCTCCGTGTTCGCCAGTTCCTCCTGGGCCCGCTGCAGGTCCTGCTGCATCTTCTGGGCCTGCTGGAGCAACTGCTGCATGTTGGGCTGGCCACCACCGGGGATCACGATCAGCTCCTCTGTGTCTTTCTCCTTGGCACGAGCCTACGTGGTCCGGGCGGCCATCACACCGCCACTCTTTCGAGTGAGTCGGCGGGCGGGTCTCCAGCTGATCAAGGCCCTCTTCCGGGCGGAAAAGCCGGGAAAGTCACGACCGGGCCACCCGTCGGGCGGTAGGAAGGGTGGCGCACGTCGGCAGGGGATGTCACGCTACGTGACCGGTCGCGATCAGTAGGGAGTGCCGGGTGGGTCAGCCGGAGATGCAGCCCGAGGGGCCGCCCCAGGACGGGCGGGGCGAGGGCTCGGCCGGACCCCGGCCGGGTGATCTGACCGGGCGGGCGCTCCCGCCCGGCGACTGGGGCGAACCGGGCGAGCGGCTGGACGAGCTGTACCGGTGGGTGGAGCACGGGGCGCTGCGGACGGCGGACTGGTATCTGCGGGACCGGGTGTGGAAGCGGCGCGGGGCGCGGGTGCTGCGGGCCGGCGCGGCGGTGGGGGTGGCGACCGGGGCGGCGCTGCCGCTGCTGGAGCTGACGGGGGTGGCGGGGGGCGTGGCGCCGTGGGGCTGTCTGGCCCTGCTGCTCGCGGCCGCGTGCGCCGGCGCGGACCGGTACTTCGGGGTGACGTCCGGCTGGATGCGGGACGTGGCGACGGCACAGGCGGTGCAGCGGCGCCTCCAGGCGCTCCAGTTCGACTGGGCGGTGGAGGGGGTGCGGGAGGTGCTGGGCCCCACGGAGGGCACGGCGAGCGAGGCGGCCGAGCGGTGCGTGGTGCTGCTGCGCCGCTTCTCGGAGGACATGACGGAACTGGTCCGGGCGGAGACGGCGGACTGGATGGTGGCGTTCCGGGCGGGCGCGGCGCCGGTGGGCGTGCAGTCGGTGGCGTACGTGCCCCGGCAGGAGGCGGTGGGCCAGACCGGCCGCTTCGCCCTGCCACCGGCGGGGGGAGCACGGCCGAACATGCCGAGGCAGCGGCCACCGGAGCCGCGGTGACCGTGGAGTTCTCCTGCGGGCCCCGGCCCGGCGATCCCGCGCGGTTCGGCGGTCGAGCCGGACCAGGGGCGGCAGCGGTACGGGCGGGCGAGAGGACGAACCGGGCACGTCCGCGGGAATGCGCCGTACGTTCAACCAGCCCGTACGGCACGGGAGTTGGCCGGTGTCATCCGGTCACTGCCGGGTGTACGTCAGGCTCTCCCCGCCGCCACCCTGCTGCGCCCGTCGCAACCGTCCGTCCGGCAGCAGGCTGACCTCCGTCGGGTCGCCCGGTGTGCACGAGGAGGCGGGCTCGCCGCTGGTCACGACCGACGGCCCGATCTCCAGCGGGCCGCCGGCGCCCGGCGCCCGGCTCAGCTCGGCCGCGAAGACGCAGTGGTACGTCCCGCCGCCCTGCGCGGGTCCCTCCGCGTCCAGCGTCAGCACGTTCTCCCCCACCCCGCCCTGCCGGATGGTGAGCCGGCGGATGTTGATGCCGTCCGCGGTGTCGATGCTCGCCGCCCAGGTCCCGAGGTAGGCGTCCGGAACGGCACCCGCGCCCGAGGCGGAGGGCGAGGCGGAGGGCGAGGCCGGGTCCGGGGCGCGCTCCCCGGAGCCGGTGGGCGACGCGGACCGCGACACCGGCGCGGGCCCCGCCGCGCCGCTCCTCCTGCCGTCCACCCCGCTGTTCAGCAGCGCGTACACCGACCCGCCCGCGCCCACCGCCACGATCACCGCGATCAGGACCAGCAGGGCCGTGGAGCGCCCGCTGCGCCGCTCCGGCTCCGGCTCGGGCTCCGCGCCGTAGGGCGGGTACGGCGGGTACGACTGCCGGGGGTAGCCGTACCCGAAGGACGGGGCGGCCGGTGGCGGCGCGGACGCGGTGCCCCGCGCGGCGTACGGCCGCGGGTCGCCCTGCCGGGGGTGCGGCTGGGCCTCCTGCCGCGCCTGACCGTACCCGCCGGGGACCGTCACCGGCAGCGGCGCCCCCTGCCCCGGCGCCGGCCGCCCGGCCCCGGCCCCCTCGGCCGGCTCTCCCCCGTCCAGCACGGCGGAGTGCTCGGGCGAACCCCCGAAACCGCCGCCCCGCGCACCACCCCCCTGCGCACCGGCGTCCCCGGTGTCCCCCGCGCCCGGTCGCGCCCCCGCTCCACCGGAGCCGCCCGCACCCGTCTCCGGCTCCTCGACCTCCAGCAACCCCGCCGCCTGCCGCCCCAGTTGGGCCACCAGCGCCCCCGGCAGCCAGGGCTCAAGGGAGCGGCCGCCGGACACGGTGTCCTCCGCCCCCGTACGCTCCAGCAGCGCGTCCAGGGACGGCCGGGCCGCCGGGTCCTTGCGCAGGCACTCCCGCACCAGGTCGGCGATCCCCTCCGGCACCCCCGCCAGCTCCGGCTCCTCCTGGGCGATCCGGAACATCAGCGCGTGCACCCCGCCGCCGGCGTTCCCGAACGGCAGCCGCCCGGTCGCCGCGTACGTCAGCACCGAGCCGAGCGAGAAGACGTCGCACGCCGGGGTGATCGTGTCGCCGCGCACCTGCTCCGGCGCCATGAACCCCGGCGAGCCGACCAGGGACCCGGTCGAGGTGAGCCCCTCGCCGCCCGCCGTGCCCGTCTCCAGGGCGCGGGCGATGCCGAAGTCGATCACGCGGGGCCCGTCGATGGTCACCAGCACATTGGACGGCTTCAGGTCCCGGTGCACGATCCCGGCCGCGTGGATGTCCTTGAGCGCGTGCGCGAGCCCCGCCGCGAGGATCCGTACCGACCGCTCGGGCAGCGCCCCGTGCTCGTGCTCGACGACCCGTTCGAGGCTGGGCCCGGCCACGTACCCGGTGGCCACCCAGGGCACCGCCGCCTCGGTGTCCGCGTCCAGCACCGGCGCGGTCCAGTACCCGCCGACCCGCCGCGCCGCCCCCACCTCGCGCCGGAACCGGGCCCGGAACTCCTCCCGCGCGGCCAGCTCCGCGCGCACCAGCTTCACGGCGACCGTGCGGCCCCGGTCCGAGCGGGCCAGGTACACCCTGCCCATGCCGCCCGCGCCCAGCCGCGCCAGCAGCCGGTACCCCCCGATGCGGTGCGGGTCCCCCGGACCGAGTTCCTCCATGACCGCCCGCCCTTCCCGCCCCGTCAGCTGTGGCAACGGCCCGAGAATAATCCGGTCGTACGAGGTGCCGGAGGCCCGGTCGTCCACGGTTCCGTAACAGGCCGGGCGCCCCGGTGCGGACCCGGTGTCGACAACCTGTCGCGGATTGGGGCCGCCCACGGAACAGGACGCCGATACCCCGTCCGCATGCCGGACATCTACGCTCGCCCGCATGACCCCTCAGACCGACCCCGCAGCCGGCGCCGCAGTGAAGGCCGCGGACCGCGCGCACGTCTTCCACTCCTGGTCCGCCCAGGACCTCATCGACCCGCTCGCCGTCGCCGGCGCCGAGGGGTCGTACTTCTGGGACTACGACGGCACGCGGTACCTGGACTTCACCAGCGGGCTCGTCTACACCAACATCGGCTACCAGCACCCCAAGGTCGTCGCGGCCATCCAGGAGCAGGCGGCGAAGATGACCACCTTCGCGCCCGCGTTCGCCATCGAGGCGCGCTCGGAGGCGGCCCGGCTGATCGCCGAGCGGACCCCCGGCGACCTGGACAAGATCTTCTTCACCAACGGCGGCGCCGACGCCGTCGAGCACGCGGTGCGCATGGCCCGGCTGCACACGGGCCGCCCGAAGGTGCTCTCGGCGTACCGCTCGTACCACGGCGGCACCCAGCAGGCCGTGAACCTCACCGGCGACCCGCGCCGCTGGCCCTCCGACAGCGGCACGGGCGGCGTCGTGCACTTCTGGGCGCCGTTCCTGTACCGCTCCCGCTTCTACGCCGAGACGGAGGAGCAGGAGACCGCGCGGGCGCTGGAGCACCTGGAGACGACGATCGCCTTCGAGGGTCCCGGCACCGTCGCCGCGATCATCCTGGAGACCATCCCCGGCACCGCCGGGATCATGCTGCCCCCGCCGGGTTACCTCGCCGGGGTGCGGGAGCTGTGCGACAAGTACGGGATCGTCTTCATCCTGGACGAGGTCATGGCCGGTTTCGGCCGTACCGGCGCGTGGTTCGCGGCCGACCTGTTCGATGTCGTCCCGGACCTGATGACCTTCGCCAAGGGCGTGAACTCCGGTTACGTGCCGCTCGGCGGCGTCGCCATCTCCGGGAAGATCGCGGAGACCTTCGGCAAGCGCCCCTATCCGGGCGGTCTGACCTACTCCGGGCACCCGCTGGCCTGCGCCGCCGCCGTCGCCACGATCGGCGCGATGGCCGACGAGGGCGTGGTCGAGAACGCCAGGCGGCTCGGCGAGAGCGTGCTCGCGCCGGGTCTGGCGGAGCTGGCCGCGCGCCACCCGAGCGTGGGCGAGGTCCGCGGCGTGGGCATGTTCTGGGCGCTGGAGCTGGTCAGGGACCGGGGGACGCGCGAGCCCCTGGTGCCCTACAACGCGACCGGCGAGGCGAACGCGCCGATGGCCGCCTTCGCCGCGGCCGCCAGGAAGCACGGTCTGTGGCCGTTCGTGAACATGAACCGCACCCATGTGGTGCCGCCGTGCAACACGACCGAGGCCGAGCTGAAGGAGGGCCTGGCCGCCCTCGACGCCGCGCTGTCCGTCGCCGACGAGTACACCGCGTAACCGGTCCGGAGCTGCCGCCGGCACAGGCCGAACGCGTAAGGTGACGTGCTCGTAAGACTCCACAGAGTCGTCCAAACGTACGAGTGCGTCACCCATACGCGTGAGGAGAATCCGGCCATGCCCGGCAACGGCGTCGTCACCCGCAGCACCCTGCGCCAGCAGATCGCGGACGCCCTCCGTGACGAGGTGCTGGCGGGACGGCTGCGGCCGGGCCGGGCCTTCACCGTGAAGGAGATCGCCGAGCAGTACGGCGTCTCGGCCACCCCGGTGCGCGAGGCGCTGGTCGACCTGTCCGCGCAGGGCATCCTGGAGGCGGACCAGCACCGCGGCTTCAGCGTGCCGGAGTACTCGCTCGCCGACTACCGGCACATGATCGAGGCCCGCGCCCTGGTCACGGACGGCATGTTCCAGGCCCTCGCCGCCGGGCACCCCGCCTTCCGCACCCCGCCCGAGGACCCGGCCACCCGTGCCCTGCTCGCGGCGGTCCGCCGCCGCGGCGAGGAGGCGCAGCGCGCCGCCGCCGCGGGCGACCTCACCGTCCTGATCGGCTACGACCTGCGCTTCTGGCGCGAGCTGAGCGTCCTGTTCGGCAACCCCTACCTGGGCGACTTCCTGCACCGGCTGCGCGTGCAGTCCTGGGTCTGCGCCGTCCAGCACCTGCGCCGCCTGCCCGAGCTGCGCGGCCGTCTGTGGGCCGGCCACACGGAGCTGGTCGAGGCCCTGGCCCGGCGCGACATCGAGGGCGCCCGCGCCCTGGTCGGCGCGGCCAACGCCCACTCGCTGACGCTGCTGGAAGATCTGTCCGATAGCTGAGCGGACGTGAGGGTATGGGACCACACAGGCACCGATTAGGCTTCCCGGACGACCTCTTTGTGTGAGGAGCTCTCTTTGGCCTGTGACCTGTGGCTGGTACCGCTCGTCGACGTGTTGTGCCACACGCCGGACAACCCGTTCGCCGAGGAACTCGCGCACTACAACCACGCGCTGGCCGCGGCGGGGCTGCCGCCCGTGCCGGTGTACCAGTACATGCCGGGCCTGTCCGGCGAGGTCGCGCCGGTCGCCGGGTTCGACTACGACGCCCTGCACTTCCTGCGCCGCGCCTACCTCCTCCAGGTCTGCGGCCTCCCGGTGACGCCGGTGGACGAACTCGGCGGGGACTACGAGCAGTTGCTGGAGATGTTCGAGTCCACGGCCCAGCAGTCGCACCTGGTCTGGCACTACGACCACGCGGGCGCCTACGTCCCGGTCGACTTCCCGCATCCGCTCTCCGACGAGCAACTCCTGGCGGGCGGCGGCCCGTTGGGCTCCGCGCAGGCGCTGCTGCGCGAACTCCAGTACGTCGCCCCGGTCATCGGCATCGATCCGGCCAACCCCCCGGCCCCGCCGGCGCCGCCCGCGGCCCCCACGGAGCTGGAGGAACCGGCCGCCCCCACCCCCTACGATCCGAACCCCTTCGCCCGCGAACGCCACGTCTGGCTGGGTCTGCACGCCGCCGCGACCCGTTCGCTGGCCCAGGGTTCGATGATCGTCTTCAGCTGAGCGCGGCCCTGAGCAAGGACGTGTGCACGAACCGGTCGGCACCAGTGGGCCGATAGCGCCAGAAGAGCGGCCAGGTGGGTCCGTCGAGCGCGGGCACGGGAATGTAACTCGCCCAGTACGGCCCACTGGTGAGCCGGGTGACGCACTCCGGCCAGGCGCGGTGCCCGGTGGTCCCCGGCGCCACGAGGAAGTACACGCCCCGCCGCCCGCCGTCCGACTGCACGACCGGCCCCGGATCCCCACCGGTCAGCCCGGCCAGCCGGTCGGCGATCTCGCGCCCGTACTCCCCGTCCAGCCGCACGGCGTCGAACTGGACTCCCGCCTTGCTGAGCCGGATTCCGGAGGCGGGGACCCACTCGATGGCGGTGTGACTTTCTGTGTTCATGGGACCAGTGTCAGTGGCGGGCGCTACGGTTTCCATAACTCTCCGTCGACCCTCTAGGACGGTATGGAGTCAAAGGGGAGTGTCGGTGACCGGTTGAGTTCAGTTGAGTCCGGGGGTGACCGCAATGGCGCGGGTGGAGAACAAGGTGGAAGCGGGCGGCGTCGCACATCTCGTCGCAGCCCTGGCAAAGGCACTGCGCGAGCAACAGAAGCTCACGCAGGTGGAGTTGGGCAAGCTAACGGGCTACACCGCGTCCGCCATCAGCGCGATGGAGACGTGCGCGCAGCCGGCCAGCGACAAGATGCTGGTGGGTCTGGAGAAGCACATCGGCGCCGGGCTGGGGGTCTTTGAGAAGGCCCGCAAGTACATCCTGCTGGACAAGTACCCGCCGCAGTTCAAGAACTTCGCGTTGATGGAGGCGATGGCCGTCTCGCTGTCGACGTACGAGACGTACGTGGTCGCGGGCCTGTTCCAGACACCGGAGTACGCACGAGCACTGATCGGCGGAGGGTTTCCCAAACTCCCCGACACTAAGGTGGACGAGCTGGTCGAGGCGCGCGTCGCCCGCCGGGCCCTGTTCGATCGCACAGACCCGCAGCCCATGATCGAACTGATCCTTGACGAGTCGGTGCTTCGGCGGCCCATCGGCAGCTGGGAGATCCTGCGTGGCCAGCTTCGCTCGCTGGCTGAGGACGCGGAGCGGGACAACGTGAGCATTCAAGTCGTGCCACTGGAGCGTGGTTTGCGGGGTGGTCACGCCGGGACCCGAGGTGACATGGTCTTGGTGGTGACCAAAGAGCACCACCACGTGGTGTACCTGGAGATCGAGGACGAAAGCGTGCTGGTCAGCGATCCCGCAAAGGTCGCTCACCTCACACACCGGTATGCGAAGATCCGGGCACAGGCTCTGAGCCCGGACGACTCGCTGAGCCTCATCCAGAAGTTGGCAGGAGAAGAGCGGACATGACGAGCACCCTGCGGTGGTTCAAGTCGAGCTACAGCAACGACAGCGGCGGGAACTGCGTGGAAACCGCCTTCACCTGGCGCAAGTCCTCGTACAGCAACTCCAGCGGCGGCGAGTGCGTCGAAGTCGCCCCCTGCCCCACCCGGATCCACGTCCGCGACTCCAAGAACCCCGCCGGCCCCCACCTCTCGGTCACCGGCACCGCCTGGACGGCGTTCCTGGCGCACGCCGCCAAGTAGCTGTCGCCCGCCCCCGCGCCCACCCCTCGGCCAAGCGAGTTCGGGTGGGCGGGTGGGCAAGAGAACAACCGCTAGAAGACCGGCGTGCCCGCCTGGGTCAGCTTCCAGTTGGTGACCGCGAAGTCGGCCGGGTCGAGGGTCTTCGTCGCGGTGACGTAGTCGATCATCATGTCGCGGATCTCGTTGGTGGAGCTGTACGCGATCTCCGCCGTGGCGATGTGCGGGTAGCCCGAACCCCCGTTGGCCCGGTAGTTGTTGACGGCGACCACGAAGACCTGGTCGTCGGCGACGGGGGCGCCGTTGTAGGCGAGGTTCTTGATGCGGGAGCCCTCGGGCTGGGCGATGTCGATCTCGTAGTCGACGCCCGCGGCGGTGTCGTACATGTAGTCCCAGAAGCTGTTGGCGTTGGTCAGCGTCGCGGTGTCGACCTTCGTGCCCGCCGGGACCTGGACGTAGTACTTGGCCGCGTACTCCAGGTAGTCCTTGAGCTGGGCGCCGGTGAGCTTCTTGGCGTAGAGGGTGTTGTCGTAGATGTAGAGGCCGGCGATGTCCTTGATGGTGACGTTGCCCTGCGGGATGTCGGCCGTGCGGCTGAAGGGCGCGGCGACCGAGATCAGCGGGAGGGCGGCGTCGGCGGCGGACAGGCCCGTCTTGACCGTCTCCATCTGCACCTTGTGGATGAAGTCCATGATCGGCACGTCCTTCCAGCAGGACTCCGCCGCCGAGAGGTCCGCCGTGCAGGTGCCGACCGGGGTGTTGACGTACTTCACCACCAGCTCGTGGTCGGCCTCCAGCAGCTTCTTGATCTGCGGGTCCTCCTCCACCCCGTTGGGGTTGAGGGTCCCCGCCTTCTTGCCCGTCACCTTCCACTGGCCGTGGTGGAGTTCGAGCTCGAAGTCGAAGACACTGAGCCGGTAGCCCCAGCAGTACGGCTCGGACAGCAGGACGTCCTCGCCGGTCTGCTCGTTCTTGACGGTGTACGACGGCACCTCGACGTGGGTGTGGCCCACCAGGATCGCGTCGATGCCCGGCACCTGCTCGGCGACCAGGTTGGACGCGTTCTCGACGTAGGGGAGTTCGTCGCCCCAGGAGGAGGAGCCGTCCAGGCCGGAGTGGTCGGTCAGGAAGACCACGTCGCAGCCGAGGGCGCGCAGCCGCGGCACGTACTTCTTCGCCTGCTCGACCAGGCCGGGGAAGACCAGCTTGCCGCCGACGTTGTCCTTGTCCCAGATGGCGATGCCGGGGTTGGTCAGGCCGAGGATGCCGACCTTGATGTCGGGGGCGCCGGGGACCTTGATGCGCTTGACGGTGTACGGCTCGAAGGCCGGGCGCAGCGTCTTGGCGTGCAGGGCGTTCGCGCCGAGCAGCGGGAAGTCGCACTGCTCCTCGAACTTGCGCAGCGTGTCGATGCCGTAGTTGAACTCGTGGTTGCCGAGGGCGGCGGCGTCGTAGCGCATGTGGTTCATGGCGACGGCCATGGGGTGCTTGGGGCCGTGCTTGCCGCCGGTGCCGGTGATCGGGTCGACGCGGGCGAAGTAGTAGGCGAGCGAGGTGCCCTGGATGATGTCGCCGGCGTCGACGAGCAGCACGCGGTGCTCGCCCTTGGCCTCGCGCTGCTGCTTGATGAGGGTGGCGACGCGGGCCACGCCGACCGAGTTGCCGGCCTTGTCGGTGTAGGGCGCGTCGGCGTAGTAGTCCCAGTCGAAGACGTGGCCGTGCAGGTCGGTGGTGCCCAGGATGGAGAACGACCAGGTGCGCGGGGCCTTGCCGGGGGTGCCGTGACCGTTCTTCTCGGCCGCCTCCGCGGTGCCGCTGCCCACCGCGCCCGCCGCGGCGACGGCGGCGCCGGTGACGGCCGACTTCTTCACGAACTCCCGGCGGTTCATCGGGCTGTGGGTCATTCAAGGCTCCTGAGACTGGAGTTGGCGCGAGCAGGGGGGCGTTCCATGCGGAGGCTACCCGCGTAGGGCGTGCTCGCGCCCCTCATGGCCGGGAACCAGGAAATGGCCATGTCCAGGTCAAGGATGGGTCAGGCGGGGCGGAAAGCGGGGGGGGGGGGGGGGGGGGGGGGGGGGGGGGGGGGGGGGGGGGGGGGTGGGTGGGGGGGGGGGGGGGGGGGTGGGAGGGGGGGGGGGGGGGGGAGGAGGG
>NZ_JBWKES010000011.1:0-32409 GCF_056435325.1 Streptomyces sp. NPDC043952 | reverse complement strand
CAAAAACAAAAGAGGGGGAGTGAGGGCGGGAAAGGGGGGCCAAGGCGGGGCAAACCCCCCCCCCCCCCCCCCCCCCCCCCCCCGCCCCCCCCCCCCCCCCGCTGCCGCAGGTGAAGCCGGGCCGAACGCCGGCTTGCCGGAAGGGATCAGAGGAAGGAATTGATCTCGATCGTCTCGTCCCGGCCGGGGCCCACGCCGATCGCGGAGATCGGGGCGCCGGACATCTCCTCCAGCGCCTTGACGTAGTTCTGCGCGTTCTTCGGCAGGTCCGCGAAGGTCTTGGCCTTGGTGATGTCCTCGGACCAGCCCGGCAGGTTCTCGTAGACCGGCTTCGCGTGGTGGAAGTCGGTCTGGGAGTAGGGCAGTTCCTCGACGCGCTTGCCGTCGATCTCGTACGCCACGCACACCGGGATCTGCTCCCAGCCGGTGAGCACGTCCAGCTTGGTGAGGAAGAAGTCGGTCAGGCCGTTCACCCGCGTCGCGTAGCGGGCGATCACCGCGTCGAACCAGCCGCAGCGGCGGTCCCGGCCGGTGGTCACACCGCGCTCGCCGCCGATCCGGCGCAGCGCCTCGCCGTCCTCGTCGAACAGCTCGGTCGGGAACGGGCCGGCGCCGACGCGGGTGGTGTACGCCTTGAGGATGCCGATGACCCGGCTGATCTTCGTCGGACCCACGCCCGCGCCGGTGCAGGCGCCGCCGGCGGTCGGGTTGGAGGAGGTGACGAAGGGGTACGTGCCGTGGTCGATGTCGAGCAGCGTGCCCTGGCCGCCCTCGAACAGCACGACCTTGTCCTGCTCCAGGGCCTGGTTGAGGACCAGCACGGTGTCGGCGACGTACGGCTTGATCTGCTCGGCGTAGCCCAGCAGCTCCTCGACCACCTGGTCGGCGGCGATGGCGCGGCGGTTGTAGAGCTTGGTGAGGACCTGGTTCTTGACGTCGAGCGCGGCCTCCACCTTCTGCTGGAGGATCGACTCGTCGTACAGGTCCTGGACCCGGATGCCCACGCGGTTGATCTTGTCCGCGTAGGTGGGGCCGATACCGCGCCCGGTCGTGCCGATCTTCCGCTTGCCGAGGAAGCGTTCCGTCACCTTGTCGACCGTCACGTTGTACGGCGTGATGACGTGCGCGTTGCCGCTGATGAGCAGCTTGGACGTGTCGACGCCACGCTCGTTCAGACCGCTCAGCTCGGAGAGCAGGACCGAGGGGTCGACGACGACACCGTTGCCGATGACCGGCGTGCATCCGGGAGAGAGGATGCCGGAGGGCAGGAGGTGGAGGGCGTACTTCTGGTCGCCGACGACGACCGTGTGGCCGGCGTTGTTGCCGCCCTGGTACCGCACCACATAATCCACCGATCCACCGAGCAGGTCGGTGGCCTTCCCCTTGCCCTCGTCACCCCACTGAGCACCGAGCAGCACAAGTGCGGGCACGCGCGTACACCCCTTCCGGGCGGGGCATGTCCAAGGTCAGGGGCGCGGGCGTAAGGTTCACCGCCGCGTGCCACCGCGACCGTCGTTGGCCGCACAACCGTCGGACCGGATGCCCCGGAATAGACGAAGCCCCTGGCGCAATAGCGCAAGGGGCTCTTGCACAAAGATGCTACCCGAGGAAGCGAGGCAGGACCGAGGTGGCGACCTTCGCGATGTCCGATCAGCTGCTGGTGATCATCGATCCGGGGGCACGGCAGACGGACGGGGAGTCCGTACGGATCGCGAAAGACGTGCTCAGCGCGGGTGCGGCGGCCAAGGTGTGCCTCCCCCAGGGTCCGGAGGAATTCGCCCGCGCACTGGGCCGCAGGGGGTCGCGCCGGCCGGTGGTGGTGGGCGACGACGCCGCCCTGACGCGGGCGGTGACCCTGCTGCACCGGGAGCGGGGACTGGCCGGATGTGCGCTGTCGGTGGTGCCGGTGGGCGAATCCCTCACGCTCGCGGCGTCCCTCGGGGTGCCGACCGGGGCGGTGGCGGCGGCGCGGGCGGTGCTGGACGGCGCGGAGCGGCGCCTGGACCTGCTGGCCGACGACAGCGGGGGCCTGGTGCTCGGCGGGCTCGCCATCCCCCCGGCCCCGGCGCGGGTGCCCGCGCCCGCGCCGCTGGCTGCCGCCGGCCGCCCCTGGTACCGGTCCCTGGTGCGCACCCTGAGCCCGCGCCCCACCCGGCTGACCGCGATACCCTCGCCCGGCCCCACCCGGCTGCGGGTGGAGGTCGACGGCGAGGCGCTGCTGGACCTCGACCAGCCGGTGGAGTCCCTCTCCCTGGCCCCGGCCACCGGCGGGCTCGCCGAACTGGAGGTCCATCCCCTCTCCGTGGGCGCCGAGGCGACGCCCCTGCGGGCCTCGGGGCGCACCGTCACGGTCACCGGCCCCGACTTCCACTACCGCGCCGACGCACGGGTGACGGGCCCGGTACGGCGGCGGACCTGGCGGGTGCTGGAGGGGGCGTGGGGGCTGGTGCTGCCCGCCCGCGGATGACCCCGCACACCTCACTCCAATGGTCTAGTGACAAATATTTAACCGTGCCGACCCCTTCCCGTGCCCCCTTCTCGTCCAGCATCCTGCTCCATCAGGACCCAGGGACCGGACCCGGAGGGGATCATTCATGGCAGTGGACGAGGGTGTCGTCCCGGCGGCGGAGACCGGCGGAGATGAAACGATTCACCGGCTGAAACCCAACGCCGTCGGATTGCTCGGTGTGGTGTTCATGGCGGTGGCGACGGCCGCGCCGATCACCGCGATGACCGGGAACGTGCCGTTCATGGTCTCCTCGGGCAATGGCATCGGGGCGCCCGCGAGCTACCTCGTCGCAATGGTCGTACTGGCAATCTTTTCCGTCGGATTCACCTCGATGGCGAAGCACATCACGTCCACGGGCGCCTTCTACGGATTCATCTCCTACGGCCTCGGCCGCACGATCGGCCTCGCCTCCGGACTGCTCGCCACCTTCGCCTACGTCGTCTTCGAGCCCGCGCTCATCGGGATCTTCTCCACCTTCGCCACGACCACCCTGCGGGACCAGACCGGGGTGCACCTGCCCTGGTGGTCGTTCGCGATCCTGATGCTGGCGATCAACGCCACCGGCACCTGGTTCGGGGTCAGCGTCGCCGAGAAACTGCTGGTGGTGCTGCTGGCGACCGAGGTCACGGTGCTCGCCGCGATGGCCGTGTCCGTCGCCCTGCACGGCGGCGGGCCGCACGGCTTCAGCCTCGCGCCGGTCGATCCGGTCAACGCGTTCAAGGGCACCTCCGCCGGGCTCGGCCTCTTCTTCGCCTTCTGGTCCTGGGTCGGCTTCGAGTCGACCGCGATGTACGGCGAGGAGTCCCGCGACCCCAAGCGGATCATCCCCAAGGCGACGATGGTCAGCGTCCTGGGCGTCGGCGTCTTCTACGTCTTCGTCTCCTGGATGGCCATCTGCGGCAACGGCGAGGCGGCGGCGGTGAAGGCCGCGTCCTCCGCGAACCCGCTTTCGATGTTCTTCGACCCCACCGAGCGGTACGTCGGCCACTGGGCCGTGGACGTCATGCAGTGGCTGATGATCACCGGGTCGCTGGCCTGCGGGATGGCCTTCCACAACTGCGCCGCGCGCTACCTGTACGCCCTGGGCCGCGAGGGCGTGCTGCCCTCGCTGAAGCGCACCATCGGACGCACCCACGCGCGGCACGGTTCGCCGCACGTCGCCGGGCTGGTGCAGACGGTGGTGGCGGCGGTGCTGATCGGCGCGTTCTGGATCGCGGGGAAGGACCCGTACACCGGGACGTACGTGCTGCTCGCGATCCTCGGGACGATGGCGATCCTCGTCGTCCAGGCCGTGTGTTCCTTCGCCGTGCTGGCGTACTTCCGCTCGCACCACCCGGAGAGCCGGCACTGGTTCCGCACGTTCGCCGCGCCGCTGGTGGGGGGCGTGGCGATGCTCGGGGTCGTGGTGCTGCTGGTGTCCAACATGGGAGCGGCGGCGGGCAGCGAGTCGGGCTCGCTGGTGCTGCGGGCCACGCCGTGGCTGGTGGGGGCGGTCGCGGTGGCGGGGGTGGCCTACGCGCAGTACCTGAAGCGGCGGGCGCCGGAGCGGTACGCGCTGGTGGGCAGGACCGTACTGGAGGAAACGAAGGAACGGTAGGCCGTCTTCAGCGGGCGTCCTTCCCGTTCCGGCGGACCCGACGGGTGGTCAGCGCACCTGCACGCTCAGTCCCTCCAGGCCGCGGATCACGTAGTTCGGTTTGCGGGTCGGTTCCTTCGCCAGGGTGAGGGTGGGGGCCCGGCGGAGGAGGGAGGTCATGGAGGCGGTCAGTTCGAGGCGGGCCAGCGGGGCGCCGATGCAGTAGTGGATGCCGGCGCTGAAGGAGATGTGAGGGTTGTCGGCGCGGGCGAGGTCCAGGCGGGCGGGGTCGGCGAAGACGGCGGGGTCGTGGTTGGCGGAGCCGAAGACCATGGCGATCTCGGCGCCGCGCGGGATCACCGTGCCGTCGATCTCGATGTCGTCCAGCACCCAGCGCTCGAACAGCTGGAGCGGGGTGTCGTAGCGCATCAGCTCCTCGATCGCGGCCGGGACCAGGGAGTGGTCGGCGCGCAGGGCGGCGAGCTGGGCGGGGTTGCGGAACAGGGCCCACCAGCCGTTGACCGTGGCATTGACGGTGGCCTCGTGGCCCGCGTTGAGCAGCAGGACGGCGGTGGAGATCACCTCCTGCTCGGTCAGCCGGCCGCCCACCCCGCCGTCACCGTCCTGCGCGGCGATCAGCCCGGAGATCAGGTCGTCGCCGGGGCGCTTGCGCCGCTCGGCGATCAACTCCCGCAGATAGTCCGAGAATTCGACCGACGCCCGGACCGCGCGCGCCGCCGTGTCCTCGGCGGGGTTCAGCTCGTACATCCCGCAGATCGCCGCCGACCAGGGCCGCAGCCGGTCCCGGTCGGCCTCCGGGATGCCCAGCATCTCGGCGATCACCGCGACCGGCAGCGGCTCGGCGACGTCCGTCAGCAGATCACCGCCGCCCTCCCGGACGAGACCCGCGACCAGCTCGTCGGCCAGGCCGTACACATACGGCTTCAGCCGCTCCACCGTGCGCGGGGTGAACGCCTTCGACACCAGCCGCCGGATCCGGGTGTGGTCCGGCGGTTCCAGGTCCAGCATCCCGTGGTCGTTGAGCGTGTGGAACGGCTCGTGCGCGGGCGGCGGCGCGGACTTGCCGAACTCCTCGTGGGAATACCGGTGTTGGTACGTCCGCCCCAGCCGCCGGTCCCGCAGCAGCGCCGAGACGTCGGCGTGGTGCGGCACCAGCCACTGGTCCGTGGGCTCGTACCGGATCACCCGGCCGCGGGCCCGCAGCTCGGCGTACGCCGGGTACGGGTCGGCCACGAACGCCGGGTCCCAGGGGTCGAAAGCGAGATCGCCGGAGCCTGCCATGCCCGGACGCTAACCCACCGGCCCCCGGTCCGGCCAGATCAGCCGATGCGCTCGGCGAGGAGCACGTAGTCGTAGTAGAGGGGGCGGCCCTCCTCGTCCGCCGGGAGTCCGCGGCCGCTCTCGTTCGCCAGGATCAGGTCGAGTTCCGGCAGGGCGTCGAAGCCGAGGTCGTCGTCCTCCCCGAGGCCGTCGTCCCCGCCGATGGCGTGGCCCCGTTCCGCGAGCCGCGCGCGCAGGTCTCCGCTCGGCGTGCGGAAGACGTCGAGCCCGTCGAGCAGCACCCGCACCCCGGCGTCCTCCTTCCGGAACCGGAAGATTTCGATGTCGCTCAGCTTCCCCTGGGTGAACCCGAGGGAGATCCCCAATCCCGAGGCGCCGTGCGTGAGATGGAGCTGCCCCGGTTCCTCGGCGGCCAGGGTGATCCGGGAGTCCCCAGCCGCGATCCGGGAGTCCCCAGCCGCGGCCACCGCGTCCCGCGCCTTCCCCACCGGCATGCCGAGCCGGAAGGGCCCGGCGCCGGCATGCGGTACGAGTTCCAGCTCCAGCCCCTGACCCGGCTCCCGCTCCCGGCCCGCCGCCGCGCTCATCCCGGCGTCACCAGGCGGGCCTCGTACGCGAACACCGCCGCCTGGGTGCGGTCGCGCAGGCCCAGTTTGACCAGGATGCGGCTGACGTGGGTCTTCGTCGTGGACTCGGCCACCACCAGGCGTTCGGCGATCTCCGCGTTGGACAGGCCCTGGGCGATGAGCACGAGGACCTCGGTCTCGCGGTCGGTGAGGTCGCCGTACGCGGCCGGGGCGGTGGGCAGCGGGCGGCGGACCTCCGGGAGGCGGGAGAACTCGGCGATCAGGCGTTTGGTGACGGAGGGGGCGAGCAGCGCCTCACCGGCGGCCACCACCCGTACCCCGTCGGCCAGTTGGCGGGCCGAGGCGTCCTTGAGGAGGAAGCCGGAGGCGCCCGCGCGCAGGGCCTGGTAGACGTACTCGTCCAGGTCGAAGGTGGTCAGCACCAGGACCTTCGCCGCGGCGTCGGCCGCGACGATCTCGCGGGTCGCCTCGATGCCGTTCAGCTCGGGCATGCGGATGTCCATCAGCACGACGTCCGGGGCGAGTTCGCGTACCCGCGCCACCGCCTCGCGGCCGTTGACGGCCTCGCCGACGACCTCGATGTCCGGCATCGCGTTCAGCAGGACGGAGAAACCCTCGCGGACCATCATCTGGTCGTCCGCGATCAGGACGCGGATCGTCATGCGCCGCCCCCGGCTCCGCCTCCGGCCACCGGGTCCGCCGGGGCCGCCACGGGGAGGAACACCGCCACCTCGTAGCCTCCCTCGGCCGTGCGGCCCGCCGTCATCTCGCCGTCCAGCATGGTGACGCGCTCCCGCATGCCGGTGATGCCGTGCCCGGCGCCCGGTGACGGCTTCAGCAGGCTCGGCGCGGGCGGCGGGCCGTTGACCACGCGCAGGCCGAGCCCGCCGAGGACGTAGGAGACCTCCACCCGTGCGCTCGCCCCCGGCGCGTGCCGCAGCGTGTTGCTCAGCGCCTCCTGCACGATCCGGTAGGCGGACAGCTCCACCCCCTGCGGCAGCTCGCGCACCGCGCCGGTCACCGCCTTGTCCACGCCGAGCCCGGCCTCGCGCACATTGGCGAGCAGCCCGTCCAGGTCGGCGAGCGTGGGCTGCGGGGCGTCCGGCGCCGCGTAGTCCTCCGCGCGGACGACCCCGAGGACCCGGCGCAGCTCGGTCAGGGCCGCGACCGCGTTCTCCCGGATGGTGGCGAACGCCTTCTCCAGCTCCGGCGGCGGGTTCTCCACCCGGTACGGCGCCGCCTCCGCCTGGATGGCGACCACCGACATGTGGTGGGCGACCACGTCGTGCAGCTCCCGCGCGATCGTGGTGCGCTCCTCCAGCAGGGTGCGCCGCGAGCGCTCGTGCTCGGTCACCGTCTGCTGCGCGGTCACCTCCAGGGCGGCCTCCTTGCGGACGTGCCGCACCGCGACCACCAGCAGGATCAGCGCGGACAGGAACATCATCTGGGCTATGTCGTCCTCGTCGTACGAGTGTCCGAACAGGCTCGCGTCGAAGAAGCCGTACACGCCGGTCAGCGCCCACATCCAGGCCGCCGTGCGCGGGCGGGTGCGGATCGCCACGACGGTGAGCACCACCAGGTGGGAGAAGAAACTGCCCGGCGTCCAGGTGCCGCTCACCCAGTCCCCGCCGCTGACGATTGTGGTGACCGTGCACGCCGCGAGGGACAGCCAGAACGCCCCGGTAGGGCGCACCAGGGTCAGCAGGACCGGGGCCAGGGCCAGCAGCCCGCAGATCAGGGCCGGCCCCAGCGAGGTGTCGGCGCGGACCAGACCGACCCACATCGCCAGCACGCCGAAGAGGGCCACCACGGCGTGCGGGGCCCAGGGCGCGTACTCCCGCAGCCGGCCCGAGCGGCGGCGCACGAAGCGGCTGTCGGGGCCCAGCGGGGGCAGCGGCCGGTAGGCGAAGGCGTCGTGGAACAGGTCCTGCCGCAGTCCGGCGAGGGCGTCGGCGGCCAGCTGGAACTCCGGGCTGCGCGGGCGGCCGGACCCGAACGGCGAGGTCGGGGGCGGGGGCGTCGTCTCGGTCACACGGTAAACGGTAGGCGGCGGGCCGGAGTGGGTCGTCAGCTTGGAGACGGGTTCCGCGGGGTCCGTCTCAGGTACTACACGGGCCCCCGGCTCCCGCGCGGGTCTGCGCCGCTCACCGCGCGCCGGGGCGTATCAGCCCGGACTCGTACGCGAAGATCGCCGCCTGGGTACGGTCCCGCAGCCCGAGCTTCACCAGGATCCGGCCCACGTGCGTCTTCACCGTCTGCTCGGCCACCACCAGCCGTCCCGCTATCTCCGCGTTGCTGAGCCCCTGCGCGATCAGCGCCAGTACCTCCGTCTCCCGTTCGGTGAGGCCGCCGACGCGCCGGTGCAGCGGGGCGCGGCGGCCGCCGTCGAGGCGGGAGAACTCGGCGATGAGGCGCCGGGTCACACCGGGGGCGAGCAGGGCGTCGCCGCCGGCCACCACCCGGACCGCCTCGGCGAGTTTGTCGGCGGAGGCGTCCTTGAGCAGGAACCCGGAGGCGCCGGCGCGCAGCGCGTCGTACACGTACTCGTCCAGGTCGAAGGTGGTCAGCACCAGGACCTTGACGGCGGGCTGGGCGACGGCGATGTGCTCGGTGGCCTGGATGCCGCCCAGCTCGGGCATGCGGATGTCCATCAGGACGACGTCCGGGGCGAGTTCGGCGGACCTGGCGACGGCTTCCCGGCCGTCCACCGCCTGGCCGACCACCTCGATGCCCGGCTGGGCGTTGAGCAGCACGGTGAAGCCCTGCCGGACCATCTCCTGGTCGTCGGCGATGAGCACGCGGATGGGACCGGCGCCGCTCGTCATGGGGTCGGTTCTCCTGTCAGGGGCGTGAGCGTCGGGGGTGGGGTCGGGGGCGGGCTTGGGGCCGGGGTCGGGGGCGGGCTTGGGGCCGGGGTCGGGGCCGGGGTCAGGGTCAGGGTCGGGGCCGGGGTCGATATGGGCGGGTGTGAGGGGGGCGGGGAGGGCGCGTCGGGCGGGAGGCGGGCGGGCGGGGTGCCGTCGGGCGAGGGGCCGTCGGGCCGGATGCCGTCGGGCCGGGTGCCGTCGGGCCAGGTGCCGTCGGGCGGCGGGATGTCGCCGGGCAGCGGGGTGCCGTCGGGACGGGGGTCACCGGGCAGCGGGATGACGTCGGGCCGGGTGCCGTCGGACAGGAGGCGGGCGGGCGTGAGGCGTGCGGATGAGAGGCGTGCGGACGGGGTGCCATCGGATGAGGGGCCCTCGGGCGGGGTGCCGTCGGGCCGGGGGTCGTCGGGCAGCGGGGTGCCGTCGGACGAGGGGCCCTCGGGCCGGGTGCCGCCGGGCAGCGGGATGTCGTCGGGCCGGGGGATGCCGTCGGCCGGCGGGGTGCCGTCGGTCGGTAGGAAGGCCGTGACCGTGAAGCCGCCCTGTGCGGTCGCGGTCGCGGTGACCCGGCCGCCGAGCATCGCCGCGCGCTCGCGCATGCCGAGCAGTCCGTGCCCGGCCCCCGGCGAGGGCGGAACCGGCTGCCGGGGGCGGGAGTTGGCGATCTCCAGGTGCAGCCCGTCCACCCGGTGTGCCACCTCGACGCGCACGCGGGACCCCGGCGCGTGCCGCAGCGCGTTGCTCAGCGCCTCCTGCACGATCCGGTACGCCGACAGCTCCACCCCCGGTGTGTACGGCCGCACCTCACCCCTCACCTGCGCGCTCACGTCCAGCCCCGCCGCCCGTGTGTTCTCGATCAGGGTGCCGAGCCGGGCCAGCGTGGGCTGGGGGGCGTCGGGGGCGGCGCCGGTGCCGGGCGCGCCGAGCCCGTAGGGGCCCTCGGGGTCGTCGGGGTGTTCGGAGCGCAGCACCCCGAGGACCCGGCGCAGTTCGGTCAGGGCCTCCAGCGCGTTCTGCCGGATGCCGGCGAGGTTGTCGAACAGCTCGGGCGAGGGCCGCTCCACCAGGTGCGGGGCGACCTGGGCCTGGATGGAGATGACCGACATGTGGTGCGCGACCACGTCGTGCAGCTCCCGCGCGATCCGATTGCGCTCCTCCAGGAGGGTGCGCCGGGCGCGCTCCTCGGCGGTGAGGCTGGTCTGCTCCACGAGTTCCGCGCGCGCCTGCTGGCGACCGCGCAGGGCGATGCCGACCACCGCGACCACTGCGGACAGGACCACCGCGATGACCCCGGTCGGCTGATAGCCGGCGCCGCCCCAGCCGCCCTCCAGGACGGCGGTGAGCAGCACGGTCGAGACCAGCGCCTCGACCACCACCCGTGCGCGCACCCGCAGCGCGAGCAGCAGCATGACCAGCAGGTGCGCGATGATCCCGGCGGCCGTCCAGGGCCAGGTGAACGCCGCTCGGGGTATCCGGCCCGTCGCGGCCTGGTGGCCGTGGACCGCGACGGCGCACACCAGCGTCGCCGCCATGGACAGCCACCAGGCCGCGACGGGCCGGCGCAGCGCGAGCACGACCGCGCCCGCCGGTGCGAGACCGATCGCATAGGCGGCGCCGGAACTCAGTCCTCCGTTGAGCCTGAGCTGCGCCACCCCGCCGAGCCCCACCCCGAACGCGGCCACGCACACCAGTCCGTGCGGCAGCCACCGCAGCCAGACGAAGGCGGGCAGCGGATCGCGCCGCGCCGTCCACAGATCGTCGCGCAGCACCCGCAGCATCCGCCGCCCCCGGTCCGCGAGCAGCGCGAACCCCCGACGACCCCCCGTACTCGTCACGCCATCCACCTTAGACACGGTGACTTCGCCGAACACGGGGGTCAGCCCCCGTTTCCCCGCCCCGGCAAACCCCCCGGTGCCCCCGGCGCACCCGGTGCACCCGGACCACCCGGCCGCGCCGCCCCGCCCTCGCCACCCGGTCCGCGCCACCCCGGCCGCGCCGCCCCCATCCGCGCCGCCCCCGCGCCCGCCGCCGGCCGCCGCCCTGCTCGTACGACCGGAACGCGCCCCAGCACACCGCGAGGACCAGCGCGAACACCGGCAGCCAGACCAGCCGGCCGGCGATCCAGGCCGGACCGTCGGGGGCGGTGTGCAGGCCGGGCAGGGGGCCCGCCGGGAGGGTCGCCGCGGTGGTGGCCATCTGGGCGGTCTGGTGCCACAGGTAGATCGTCATCGCGGAGAGGTTGACCGTGGCCACGGCCGCCCAGAGCAGCGGGCGGCGCATCGCGCGGCGCAGCCGGTCGCGCAGCAGCAGCGCGAGGCCGCACTGGGCGAGGCCGAAGGTGACGGCGGCGAGGGTCGGCGGGTCCAGGTGGGAGACCGCCGCGCCGGGGACGCCGACCATGGCGGCCGGATAGCCCGCCCAGCAGACGAGGCCCGCCGTGGCCGTCGTACCGAAGACCAGCAGGACCCGGCCCGCGCGGCGGGTGTCCAGCTCGCCGCGGGTCCACGCGGCGCCGAGGGTGTAGGGGACCAGCCAGCCCGCGGGCAGGTTCAGCCAGCCGATCCAGGAGCTCCCGAGGTGCAGGCCGAAGCGCAGCACGTCCACGTGCAGGACGACGGCGAGCGGCCACAGCGGGTGGAGGCGGGCGACGAGCGGGGTCGCGGCGGTCAGCGCGGCGAAGACCAGCAGGAACCACAGCGGGGACAGCGCGAGTTCGACGAGGGTGTGGACGGTGTCCGCCGGGGCGCCGGTGAGCAGCAGGCCCGCGGTGACCACGGCCCACAGGGACAGGAGCGCGAGGACCGGGCGGGCGAGGCGGCCGAGGCGGGCGCCCAGCCACTGGCGGTCCGTCAGGCCGCGGGCGCGCGCAAAGGCGAGACTCTTGGTGGCCACGTGCCCGCCGACCAGGAAGAACACCGCGAGGGTCTGGAAGATCCAGGAGATCGGGGCGAGCCAGGGCATCCGCTCCAGGGCGCTGGCGGTGTGCAGCGCGCCGTCGTGCGCGACCAGCGCGGTGACCAGCCAGTGGCCGAGCACGACCCCGAGGATCGCGCAGGCTCGCAGGGCGTCCACGGCGCGGTCGCGGGAGTCGGGCGTGGCGGCGTCCACCCGGCACGCACCCTCCCGTACCGCCCGCCACGTACCTTTGGCCTTGTCAGCCACGGGTGACCTCCGAGGTCTGGCCGCGGACGATCCGGGCCAGGTTGGCGAGGGCGGCGGAGCCCGGAGTGAAGTAGCCGCTGTGGTCGGCCGGTCCCGCGTCGAAGACTCGGGCGCCGAACGCCGGGGAGACGGGGTCGGCGCCCAGGCCGACGGTGGCGAGGAGCAGGTCGACGCGCACGTGCGGCACGTCGGCGATCCAGTCGCCGCTGCCGCGGGCCGCCCAGACGCGGGCGCGGGTGCCGAGGCCGGACACGTCGTCCGCGCCGGTGCCGGGGCTGCCGACGAGGGCGATGTCGGCCACGTCCAGCCCGCGCGCGGCCCGGCCGCAGACGACGGAGCCGTAGGAGTGGCAGACGAGGGAGAGCCGCGCGCCGGCGGGCACAGCGGCGCGCAACTGCCGTACGAACGCCCGCAGCTGAGGAGCCGCCTCCTCGGCGCGGGTGGTGGTGGCGACCGTGGTGCTGACCGTGGCGGGGGTGGTGTACCCGAGCCAGGCGACGACGGCGGTACGCGGGCCGGCCGCCGCGTACAGGGACTCGGCCGCGCGGCGGAAGCGGGGGTAGGTGTCGAGGGAGGTGTCCGAGCCGGGGACCAGGACCGCGACGTGCCCGGCATGGGCGAGATCACCGAACACCTCGACGGCCAGCCCCTCGCCCCGGCCGTCGAACGCGAGCAGCTGCCGCCGCGTCGAGGCGAAACTCCGGTCGGCCGCGGCCCGGCGCGAGTCGCCGTGGGCGCCGGCCATCCGGGCGGCACGGGCGGCGTCGGCGCGGTTGGCGGCGTAGGCGGTGGCGAGGGTGGCCGGGCCGAGCGGCGGCAGAACCGCGGGCGCGGGAGCCGGCACACGGGGCCGGGCCGCCGCGGAGAGGGGAACGGTGAGCGCCGCGGCGAGCAGGGCGGCGACGAGGGTACGACGGGTACGGTGCGCGAGGCGCCCCATGACGGCTTCCTTCCAGCGACCCGGCCATCGGGCTTGGCTGCAAAGGAAGTTAGGAAGCAGCACTTGTCACCGGCGTCCCGCCGGGGAGCTGTACTGGGGGGTAGTTCTCAGGTACTAGAGGTATGACGGCGTGCCGGGTCGGCGACACCCTTGTTGCCAAGATCCGGGCATTACTGACGCACTACCGGCCCCTGCTGGGCAAGGCGGGGTGTGCCGTACGCCGACAGTACGCTCAGAGCTTCGATGCCGTCTGGGCCGCCGCACGGCCGTGGACGCCCGACCACGAGAGGACCACCGCCCATGGGCAGGACTGAGTACTACAACGACCCGGCCGCCCCGAAGGCGAACACCCTCATCCCGGCCAGCAACCTGCTCGTCGTCGACGAATCCGGAGCCATCCTTCTCCAGCGCCGCCGCGACACCGGCCAGTGGGCGCTTCCCGGAGGCGCGCAGGACATCGGCGAGACCGCGGCAGAGTGCGCGGTACGCGAGTGCCTGGAAGAGACTGGCATCGTCGCCGAGGTCACCGGCTTCCTCGGCGTCTACACCAACCCGAACCACATCGTCGCCTACAGCGACGGAGAGATCCGCCAGCAGTACGAGAACACATACATCGGCCGCCCCATCGGCGGAACTCCCACGATCAACGACGAGGCCGACGGGGTGCGCTTCGTCCAGCCGGCCGACCTCGACCAGTACGACATCCACCCGAGCATGCGCCAGCAGATCGGGGACTACCTGGCCGGCACCTACCCCTACCTCGGCTGAGCCGTCAGCGCCGCGTCATACCGGCTGATGATCTCCGCGATCCGCTCCCGCGCGCTGGTCCGGGCGCCGTCGGGTGTCGTCGTCATGTCGCAGTAGTCGTCATATCGCAGTACACGAGAGCGTCCACCAGGGCAGCCGCGGCCTCGTGCTCGTCCAGGCCTGCGCCGACCAGTGGGGCTGGCAGCGGCTGTCCAGGAACGGGCATCCCGGCAAGTTCGTCTGGTTCGAGCTCGTCACGGGATGAGCCGTGCGCCAGAACCACCCTTGCTACCAGGCCAGTTGGGCGATCTCCTCCGCGACGACCGCGCACGCGTCCGCCGCGGGGTCGATCAGGGGGAAGTGGCCCACGTCGGCCAGCAGGGTCAGGCCCACCATCTCGCCCGCCTGCGCCGCGGCGTCCGCGTACGACTCGCTGACCGCCTCCGGTACGACCAGGTCCGCGCGGCCCTGTACGACGGTGGTGGCGATGCCGGTCGGGAGGAGGAGGGCGGGGTCGGCGTACGGGAGGCGCTGGGTGAAGTGGTCGGCGCCGCCCAGGAGTTGGAGGGAAGCGTGTTCGCAGACGGCCAGTCGCTCCGCGACCGCGAGGTCGGCGATCGGGGCGAGGGCGACCACGCCGCGCAGGGGGGCGGCGGCGGGCAGGCGCCAGGGGGAGTCGGCGGGCAGGACGTGCCGGGCGGCGGCCCACAGCGCGAGGTGGCCGCCGGCGGAGTGGCCGGTGAGGACGGTACGGCGGAGGTCGGCGCCCGGCAGCGCCGTGCGGGTCAGGTCCGGGAGGGCGTCCAGGGCGGCGGCGACGTCCTCGAAGGTGTCGGGCCAGCGACCGGCGGGCGGGGTGACACCCTCGGCCCCGGCCTCGGCAACGGTCCGGGTCCCGGCCTCGGTCCCGGTCTCGCCGCCGCGGCGGTACTCCACGTTGGCCACGGCGAAGCCCCTGCGGGCCAGGAAGGCGGCGAAGGGGGTGACATGCCGGCGGTCGTAGCGGGCCCGCCAGGCGCCGCCGTGCAGGACGACGACCAGCGGGGCCGGGGTGTCGCCCGTCGTGCGGGGGGCGTAGAAGTCGATCACCTGGTCGGGGTGGGTGCCGTAGGAGGCGGTGGCGTCGGGGTCGACCGGGGCGTGCGCGAAGGCCGACTCCTCTTCGGCGGCGGCGCGGGCTGCGGCGGGGTCGTCCGGCATGCTCCAACCTCTCAGCGACGGAACGTTTCTGGGCGCGGCGGACCAGGTGGGGGTCATCGCCGGCCGTTGGCGGGGAACGGTATCAGGCACGTGACGTGCCGGTACGCGGGGCGGGTACGCCCATCGGCCTGCCGACCGGCCGACCTGCCGTCCGCCAGCCGACGGCCGGCGGACGGGGACGGCGGGGCGTCACCCCCTCAGGACCGCCCCGAGCACCCGCGCCGCCCGCTCCGCCTCCGTGAAGCTCGTGTACAGCGGGGTGAAGCCGAAGCGCAGCACGTCCGGCGGGCGGAAGTCGCCCACGACGCCCGCCCCGATCAGCCGCTTCATGACGTCACCGGCGTCCTCGCAGCGCAGGGAGACCTGGCTGCCGCGCTCGGCGTGGGCGGCCGGCGTCACGGACTCGACGCAGTCCCCGGCGTACTCCGCCACGCAGGAGAGGAAGAAGTCCGTCAGCGCGAGCGACTTCGCGCGGACCGCGCCGATGTCCACGCCCTCCCAGACCTCCAGCGCCGCCTCCAGGGACAGCATGGAGAGGATGTCCGGCGTACCGACCCGGCCGCGCACCGCGCCCTGCGCCGGGTCGTACGACGGCTGCATCCCGAACGGCTCCGCGTGGGAGTTCCAGCCGGGCAGCGGGGAGTCGAAGCGGGGCTGGAGCCCGCGGCGGACGTACAGGAACGCCGGTGAACCGGGGCCGCCGTTCAGGTACTTGTAGGTGCAGCCGACCGCGAGATCGACGCCGTGCTCGTCCAGCCCCACCGGCAGCGCGCCCGCGCTGTGGCACAGGTCCCACACCGCGAGGGCGCCCGCCGCGTGCACCGCGGCCGTGAGCGACGGCAGGTCGTGCAGCCGGCCGGTGCGGTAGTCGGCGTGGTTGAGCAGCACCGCCGCCGTACGCGGCCCGAGCGCGTCCGGCACCTCGGCGGGCGTCACCGCGCGCAGCGTACGGCCGGTCAGCCGGGCCGCCGACGCCGCGATGTAACCGTCCGTGGGGAACGTGGTGGCGTCCACCAGGATCTCGGTGCGCTCCTCCCCCGCCATCCGGGCCGCGGCCACGACCGCCTTGAACACGTTGACGCTGGTGGAGTCGCCGACCACGACCTGCCCCGGCGCCGCCCCGATGAGCGGGGCGATCCGGTCGCCGATCCGCTCGGGCGCGGTCCACCAGCCGCTCTCCTCCCAGGAGCGGATCCGCAGCTCGCCCCACTCGCGGCGCACGACGTCCGCGATCCGGTCCGGGACGTGCGCGGGCAGCGCGCCCAGCGAGTTGCCGTCGAGGTAGACGACGTCGTCGAGGACGAAGCGGGACCGCACCGGCGCCAGCGCGTCCGCCGCGTCCAACTCCTTCGCCCGCAAGGTGAGTTCAGACATAAGACCTGGCCGTCCACAGCTCGGGGAACACGTTCTTGCGGGCCCGCTTCTCCAGCCAGGCCACCCCGGCGGAGCCGCCGGTGCCGGTCTTGGAGCCCATCGCGCGGCGGGTGGCGACCAGGTGGTCGTTGCGCCAGCGCCACACCAGCTCGGCCACGTCGGTCAACGCCTCGCCCAGCCGGACGAGTTCGCCGTCCTGGTCGCCGGAGTAGATGTCCGCCCAGACCTGTTCGACGGCCGCGACGGGCTCATGGCGCTGGGAGACATCGCGGCCCAGGACCTCGTCCGGGACCGGGTGGCCCCGGCGGGCCAGCAGCCGCAGCACCTCGTCGTAGAGGCTGGGTTCGTGCAGCGCCTTCTCCAGTTCCGCGTGGGCGCGGGGGACGCCGCGGTGCGGGACGAGCATGGACGCGGACTTCTCGCCGAGCAGGAACTCCAGGCGCCGGTACATCGCGGACTGGAAGCCGGAGCCCTCGCCGAGGGCGGCGCGGTAGGAGTTGAACTGGGCGGGGGTGAGACCGGCGAGCGGGGTCCAGGAGGCGTTCAGGGCCTCCAGCTCGCGCACCGAACGCTTCAGCGCGGCGATCGCGGTGGGCACGTCGTCCGAGCGCAGCGCCCTGGCGGCGGTCTCCCACTCGTGCACCAGCACCGTGAACCACAGCTCCATCACCTGGGTGGTGACCAGGAAGACCATCTCGCCGGGGTCCTCGGAGAGAGGGTGCTGGAGGTGGGTGAGCACGTCCGCGCGGACGTAGTCCTCGTACGGCGTCGTGCCCGCGAAATCGAGATGCGGGGTCTCGGGCTCAGCGGCCTCGTGGGGGTGAGCCTGTTGGGACATCGCTGTCTCCTGTTGTTGCTCCGGGTAGCGGTCCGCCCCTGCCGATGCCGGCACGGGGGCCCCGGTCCCCACCTCGCATCCTCCGCAATCACTTCCGCTACGGCAAGGCCCGCCTGTTGCCAGACGGGCCACACAGGTGACGCGCGCGCGTCAGCCGAGGGTCGAGGCCGCGGTGGGCGAGGAGTCCTTCAGGAACTGGGAGCAGCGCTCGTACTCCTCCTGCTCGCCGATGGCCTGGGCGGCGCGGGCGAGGGCGTGCAGGGCGCGCAGGAAGCCGCGGTTGGGCTCGTGCTCCCAGGGGACGGGGCCGTGGCCCTTCCAGCCGCTGCGGCGCAGCGCGTCGAGCCCGCGGTGGTAGCCGGTACGGGCGTAGGCGTACGACTCCACGACGGAGCCGCGCTCGAAGGCGTCGTCGGCGAGCTGCGCCCACGCGAGGGAGGAGGTGGGGTGCTGTGCGGCGACGTCCGCCGGCGCGGCGCCGCCCGCCAGCTGCTCACGGGGTTCCGGGTCATCGGGAAGGTGGGTCGGGGGCGGCCCGCCGAGCAGGTTCTCGTGAATGGTCATGGGTTCAGTCTCGCGTACGCGCGTCCACGACCGGCGCAGCCCCGTACGGGACAGCTACGAACCGCTCCTGCGGGACGGCTACGAACCGCTGCCGGGGGACGCCTGCGAACCGCTCCGCTCGCCCTCCAGCGGAGGCGCCGCGAGCGAGCAGTGCGTATGCCGCTCGGGGTGCCGGCAGCCCGGCGTCGGACGGCCCGTGACCAGGAAGAACGCGAGGACCGAGCCCAGCACCAGGACGCCCGCGCAGATCGGCATCGCCCGGTCGAAGGAGGCGTCGAAGGCGGACGCGGAGCGGTACGCGTCCGCCCCCATCCCGGCCAGCAGCGGCAGCGCGGCCACCGCCACCAGGCCCGCCGCCCGCGCCGCCGCGTTGTTGATGCCGCTGGCCACCCCCGCGCGGGCGGTGCCGACGGAGGCGAGGACCGTGGCGGTGAGCGGGGCGACGAGGGTGACCATGCCGGCGCCCATGACCAGCAGCGCGGGCAGCACGTCGGTGAGATAGCCCGCACCCGGCCCGACGCGCAGCATCAGCAGCATCGCGACCGCGCACAGCAGCGGCCCCACGGTGAGCGGCAGCCGCGGGCCGGTGCGGTCGGACAGCGCGCCGGACGCGGAGGAGAACAGCAGCATCAGGATGGTGGTCGGCAGCAGCGCCGTCCCCGCGACCAGCGGCGACCAGCCGACCGCCACCTGCAACTGGAGCGCGGTGAGGAAGAAGAAGCCGCCGAAGGCCGCGTACACGCACAGCGTGACCAGGTTGACCGCGGTGAACTGCCGTGAGGCGAAGACGTCCGGCGGGAGCATCGGATCGGGTCGGTGCCGTTCGACGTACACGAACGCGGTCGCCGCGGCGAGGCCCAGCACCGCGCTCACCACCACCGCGGCCGTACCCCCCTGCGCCTCGATGAGCGCGTACGTCAGCAGCGCCAGCGCCAGCGCGCCCAGCACCGCGCCGAGGACGTCGAAACGGCCGTGGGCACCCTCGTCGGCCGACTCCGGCACATGCCGCAGGGCGACGGGCACGCACAGCAGGGCGAGCGGCACATTGAGCAGGAAGACCCAGCGCCAGCCGGGCCCGGAGACCAGCCAGCCGCCCAGGAAGGGGCCGACCGCCGCGCCGATCCCGCCGAACCCGGACCACAGGCCGACGGCGCGGCTGCGGTCGTCGGGGTGGAAGGACGCCTGGATCAGCGCGAGCGAGCCGGGGGTGAGCAGCGCCCCGCCGACGCCCTGGAGGGCGCGCGCCACGATCAGCAGCACGGAGTTCGGCGCGATGCCGCACAGCAGGGAGGCGGTGGCGAACCAGACCACCCCGAGCACGAAGATCCGGCGCCGTCCGTAGCGGTCGCCGAGGGAGCCGCCGAGCAGGATCAGCCCGGCCAGCGTGACCATGTACGCGTTGACGGTCCACTGCAGGGAGCCGAGGCTCGCGTTCAGATCGCGGCCGATGCGGGGCAGCGCCACATTGACGACGGTCGAGTCCAGCATGGCCATGCTGGAGCCGAGCACCGTGGTGAGCAGGATCCAGGTACCGCGGGACGAGCCGATCCGGACGTCGGGCATGCCCCCACATATACAGCGATACGGCGGACCCGGCGGCTCGAAAAGCCGCCAAGTCCGCCGTGCACGCCGGGTCCGGGCACGCCGGGACCGGCGCCCGAACGCTTACTTGATCTTGTTGCCCGCGGAGCGCAGGTGCTGCGTGGCCTCCACGACGCGCGCGGCCATGCCCGCCTCGGCCAGCTTGCCCCAGGTGCGCGGGTCGTAGGCCTTCTTGTTGCCGACCTCGCCGTCGACCTTCAGGACGCCGTCGTAGTTGGCGAACATGTGACCGGCGACGGGGCGGGTGAAGGCGTACTGGGTGTCGGTGTCCAGGTTCATCTTCACCACGCCGTTCTCCAGCGCCGTGCGGATCTCCTCCTCGCTGGAGCCGGAGCCGCCGTGGAAGACGAAGTCGAACGGGGACTCCTTGCCGAACCGCGCGGCCACGCCCTCGTTGAGCTCCTTCAGCAGCTCGGGGCGGAGCACGACGTTGCCCGGCTTGTACACGCCGTGCACATTGCCGAAGGACGCGGCCAGCAGGTAGCGGCCCTTCTCGCCGAGGCCGAGCGCCTCCGCCGTACGGATCGCGTCCTCGACCGTGGTGTACAGGGAGTCGTTGATCTCGTGCGAGACGCCGTCCTCCTCGCCGCCGGTCGGGGTGATCTCCACCTCCAGGATGATCCGGGCGGCGCGGGCCTGCTCCAGCAGCTCCTGCGCGATCTCCAGGTTGTCGGCGAGGGTCTCGGCGGAGCCGTCCCACATGTGCGACTGGAACAGCGGGTTGAGACCGGCGTCCACGCGCTTCCTGGACAGCGCGATGAGCGGACGGACGTACCCGTCGAGCTTGTCCTTCGGGCAGTGGTCGGTGTGCAGCGCGATGTTGACCGGGTACTTCTCCGCGACGATGTGCGCGAACTCGGCGAGCGCGACCGCGCCGGTCACCATGTCCTTGCTGTACTGGCCGCCGAGGAACTCGGCGCCACCGGTCGAGATCTGGACGATGCCGTCGCTCTCCGCCTCCGCGAAGCCGCGCAGCGCCGCGTGCAGGGTCTGGCTGGAGGTGACGTTGATGGCCGGGTAGGCGAACTTGCCTGCCTTCGCCCGGTCGAGCATCTCGGCGTAGACCTCGGGGGTTGCGATGGGCATCTGTCCGCTCCTTGTGTTGCGGGTGGGTTCTGCGTACGGCCCTGACCTAGACCTGGTGGGTGACGTCGTCGTCGGCCCCCCATCTTTCCAGACGGGGGGTGACGCACGACGCCCCCCAAGTCCAGGTCACACGGTCGTGTCAGTCCAGACCCAGTTCATCCTTCGAGAAGGCGAAACGGTACGGAACCCCCGCGCCGGCCTCGATCTTCTCGGCGGCGCCGGTCGCCCGGTCCACGATGGTCGCGACGGCGACGACCTCGGCACCGGCCTCGCGCACCGCCTCGACGGCGGTCAGCGGGGAACCGCCGGTGGTGGAGGTGTCCTCGACCACCAGGACCCGGCGGCCCTTGATCTCCGGGCCCTCGACCCTGCGCTGCAACCCGTGCGCCTTGGCCGCCTTGCGGACCACGAAGGCGTCCAGCCGGCGCCCGCGCGCGGCGGCGGCGTGCAGCATGGCGGCGGCCACCGGGTCGGCGCCCATGGTGAGCCCGCCCACCGCGTCGAACTCCAGGTCCGCGGTGAGGTCCAGCAGCACCTGGCCGACCAGCGGGGCGGCCTCGCCGTCCAGGGTGATGCGGCGCAGGTCGACGTAGTAGTCGGCCTCCAGACCCGAGGAGAGGGTCACCTTGCCGTGCACCACGGCCTTGTCCTTGATCTGCTGAAGCAGCTCGCTACGCACGTCGCTCATGCCGCCCAGCTTAAAGGCGCCGCCAGCTCCAGGTGGTGGTCGCCTCCAGCGGCTCCAGGGGCGTGACCAGGCGCGGGCAGGTGTTCAGCCCGTTCGGCGGCCCGGTCTGGGGCTCCACGCAGACCGCCTCGGCCTGCTCGTCGTAGACCACCACCCACTCCTCGCGGCTGGCCACCTTCAGCTCCAGCCGCTCCGGCCAGGTGAGCGTGACGTCCACGCCGCCGGGCATCCCGAAGCAGTCGTCCCAGGGGCCCGGCTTCGGGTCGACGCGGTTGCCGGTGGGCAGGTGGTCGGCGCCGCGCTCCTCCTGCCAGGCGGGTTCGAAGTCCAGGGAGACGTCCACGCCGTCGAGGGTGCGGTGGAACCAGGGGTGCCAGCCGATCTGCGCCGGGAACGAGTCGTCGTACGTCTCCACGGACATCGTCAGCGTCAGGCTGTCCCCGGCGAGCGTGACGACCTGGGTGACGCGGCCGGAGTGCGGCCAGGGGTCGGTCAGCTCGTGCGTGATGACCGCCTCGTTCTCCGTGACGCGGGCGGTGCGCCAGGCGCCGTCGCGGGCCGTGCCGTGGATGGCGTGCGGCGGGGAGTTGAGCGGCATCTGCCGGACGGTGCCGCCGTCCAGGAAACGGCCGTCACGGATGCGGCCGGCCCAGGGGACCATGGGGAAGCAGCCGAAGCGGTCGCCCTGCCGCAGCAGTTCCGCGCCGCCGATCCTCAGTCCACCGATGCGGCCGCCGCTGCCGGGCCGCACGATCACCTCCGCGTCGCCCGCGGTCAGCGTGATGTCGTCGTTACTCACGGGAAGACAGTACTGGTGATCGCGCCCCGAAGGAGCGCGGGGAGCTGGGCGACCGGCCACGACGAAATCCGCACAAGACGGACGCTCTCAACGGCGCTTGCGCAACGCCCGGCCCACCACGATCGCCGACGCCACCGCCAACGCCGCGGCCGGCGCCGCCCACTTGAGTGCCTGGTTCGCCGAAACGGTCTGCGGGGCCGGTACCGGGGCGTAGCGGCCGCGCGGCGGGGCGTGGTCGACCTCCTCCGCGCTGCGGCCGATCATCGTGCGGCGGGCGTGGGCCGCCTCGGCGGGCGGCAGTCCGGCGTCGGCGAAGTCGTCCGCGGGGCGCTCCGCGTCCCCGGCCGCCTGCCGCGCATCCTCCTCGCCCTCTTCGCCGCCTTCTTCGTCGTCCTCCTCGTCGCCCTCCTCGTCGTCCGCGTCGGGGTCGAGTGAGGATGGCGGGATCTCGGTGTCGAAAACGGACGCCTGCCCGGCCTCCGGCGCCTCCCCCGGCTCCCGCGCCCCGTCCTCCCGCTCCCCCAGCCCCTGAAGGAACCGGCTCAGCAGCCGGGCCGCCGCCGCGCGGACCGCCTCCGCGGGAAGCTCCGCGAGGCGGCCGGACGCGTCCGCGCCGCCCTCGACCGTGACCGTCGTACCGCCCTCGGCGGCCGCGAGGCGCAGGGTGAGGGCGAGCTTGACCGCGCCGGTGCCGCGGGCCTCGGTGGCATCGCCCTCGACGGTGTAGGTGCCGTCCTGCCGGGCGCGCACCCGCGCGGTTCCCCGATAGGTGACGGAGTGTCCGCCGACGCGCAGTTTGAGGCGGCCGGCGACGGGTGGGGCGCCGGCGTCCTGCTGGAGTCCGGGGACGGCCCGTGCGACGCGCGCGGGGTCGGCGAGTGCCGTGGCGAGGCGGTCGGCCGGGACCGGGACGAAGACCTGGTGCTCCATGTCGGCTGAGCCTACCCAGCAGCGGGCGGATCGTACCCTCGGCGGAACGGCGGAACCCGCGCGGGCGCCCCGCTCAGTACCGCGGGTGGATCAGAGTGGAGACCGGCATCCCCCCGGTCCGGGTCCGCTCGGCCGCCCGCCGGTCCGCCGCGAGGGCGGCCGGGGTGAGGGTGCCCGCGGGCACCGCCGGGTCCAGGCGCAGCGGCGGGGCGGCGCGGCCGGGGGCGGCGAGCAGGAAGCCCCAGTCGTGCGGGGCCTCGGGCGCGCCGGCCGAGCGGTCCGGGCCCGCCGGGAAGCCGGGGTCCTGGCCGGACACCCGGTAGGGGGTGGCGGCGAACCCGGCGGCGCGCAGGGTCGCGGCGACCGTCCAGAAGACACGGGGGCGCGTGGTGACGGACCCGGCGTGCACGACGAGCCGCCCGCCGGGGGCGAGCACGCGGCGGGTGAGGCCGTAGAACTCCTCGGAGTACAGCTTGGTGCTGGCGGTGATGCCGGGGTCGGGGAGGTCCGCGATCACGACGTCGTACGAGGCGACGGGCGCGGTGCGCAGCCAGTTGAGGGCGTCGGCGGTGGTGAGGCGGACGCGGGGGTCGGCGTAGACGTGGCCGTTGGCGGCGGCGAGGCCGGGGTCGCGGCGGGCCAACCGGGCGAGTTCCGGGTCGAGTTCGACGATGTCGACGCGGCGCACCCCCCGGTGGCGCAGCACCTCGCGCGCGGCGAGGCCGTCGCCGCCGCCGAGGATCAGCACGCGGGCATGGGCTCCGGCGAGGGCGGGGTGGACCAGGGCCTCGTGGTAGCGGCGGGCGTCCCGGCCGCCGACGCGCAGCCGGCCGTCGAGGTAGAGGTCGAGGGGGCGGCCGCCGGTGCCGCCCGCGAGGACGACCTCCTGCACCCCGGTCTGCACGGCGACCCGCACGTCCGCGCCGTACACCGCCCGGCGCGCGGCGCGTTCGAAGTCGGCGGAGAGGGCGGCGGCGGAGGCGAGGACGCCGAGGACGGTGCAGCCGACGAGGAGCAGGGTCCAGCGGGCGCGGCGGGTCAGGTCGCGCCGGAACAGTCCGAGGACGAGGGCGCCGCCCGCCACCACGTTGACCGTGCCGGTGAGCAGCGCGCCGGTCAACTGGCCGAAGAACGGCAGGAGTACGAAGGGGAAGGCGAGTCCGCCGACGAGGGCGCCGACGTAGTCCGCGGCGAACAGGTCGGCCACGGCGGCGGGCGCGTCCTGCCGGCGGATGCGCTGGATCAGCTCCATCAGCAGCGGGACCTCGGCGCCGATGAGCAGGCCGATGGCGAGCGAGAAGGCGACCAGCAGGCAGCGCGGCCCCTCGGCCCACAGCCCGCCCCAGCCGCCGGTCCAGGCGAACACGGCGTACAGGGCCATCGCGCTGCACCCGCCGACCAGGGCGAGCAGCGTCTCGACCGCGCCGAAGCCGACGGCGGTGTGCCGGCGCAGCCGTTTGGCGCCGAGCGAGCCGATGCCCATCGCGAACACCATCACGGACAGCACCACGGACGCCTGGGTGACCGAGTCGCCGATCAAGTACGAGGCGAACGCGACGAGTTCGAGTTCGTACACGAGTCCGCAGGCCGCGCAGACGAAGACGCACGCGAGGACCAGGAACCGCCCGGTGCCGGGCCGGACGGGCAGCACCGCGGGGCCGGTCCGGGAGGGCGGGGGGCCCGTGGGCGCGGGGGCCTGCGGTTCGATCACCCTGCGACGTTACGTCACGCGGCGGGCACGCTTCGTCACCCACAGGTGTGGATCTGGGGCCGCCGGCCCGATCCGGGTTTATGCGGCGGACGCCCCCGGAGCTACGCGGCGCGGGCGTCCTGGCGGGGCCGGCCGCAGCGGGCCCGCGCGCCCACCCGTGTGCGGGTGGCGACGACCTGGCCGTCCTGCGGGTAGGCGTGCCAGGTGCGCCAGTGCACATGGTCTTCGTGCCGCTGGGCCAGCATCGCGGTGAACGCGTGCGGGCTGCCGGGGAAGACGCCCGCGAGTCCGTGCGGGTGCTCGGAGACGAGGGCCAGCAACTCCTGGGCGCGGCCCGCGAAGGAGCCGGGGGTGAGCATCTCGACGCGCGCCGCGAACTCGTACTCCCACTCGCCGACGCGCTTGGCGACGCCGAGCGGCAGCGGGGTGCTGGAGCCGGGGATGCAGGCCACGGTCTCGGAGCACAGGCCGCGCTCCTCCTCCAGGAGGACCTGGTGCGAGGCGCCGAGCAGTCTCAACTGAAGCCTGGCGCCGGTCAGTTCGAGGTCGAGGGTGGCCAGGGCCGGAAGCGGTTCGCGCCCCAGGGCCCAGGCGAGGTCGGCAGCGCGCGTATCGCTGTAGCTGGTGTTCAGGGTCGTGAGCATGGATCGGCTCCGCTAACACGCAAATGAGGGGAGATGGCCGTGTCAGCCCGGCCGGCCCGGCCGGTACGAGGCGTCTGCGAGACGTCCTGGGGGCTGCGTTGGCTGTATTGGCGTTTTAGAGGGAATCATGAACAGAGGGGCCGCCACAGCGTTTTTACCCAACTTCGGGGGCTTTCCATCCCTCGGGGGGCTCACAGCTCAACTGTTCCACCACGGCGCACGCCGGGCGCGGAAGCGGAGGCCCGCATCCCTCGTCCCGGCGGCCTCTCCCCGCCGCCGTCCGCCCCGCCCGCCTCAGCTGCTCCCGCCGCACGAGGAACCCCCGCCGCAGGACGACCCGCCACCGCACGAGGAACCCCCGCCGCAGGACGAGCCACCGCCGCACGAGGAGTGCCCGCCGCCGCAGGAGTGCCCGCCGTGGTGGCCTCCGTGCCCGCCGTGGTGGCCGCCCTGGTGCCCGTGGTGCCCGCCGGAGGAACCGGGGTCCCCGGCCCACCAACTGGCGCCGGTGTCCCCCATCCCGCTCCTGCGCCCGCCCCGCGGCCTGCCCCTGCCGCTCTCCTTGCCGAACACCTGCACGACGACGATGAACAGGACGAGCACACCCACCAGCCCGATCACGAACGGATCCATGGCGCCACCTTCTTCCGGTCCCCCGAAGCCACCCCCCGTGGGTGCCTCGTTCCTCCCCCGCGCCCCGCGCGGTGCCCCGGAGATGCCCGCCCCGGACGGGGCCCAAAGCGGAGTTGAGGAACTCCAGAGCTTGGGCGCAGGATGGCCGCCATGACCTCCACCGCGCGCCCCCTCCTCAACCGCAGGCTCGCCGAGTTCGGTACGACGATCTTCGCGGAGATGTCCGCCCTCGCCGTCGCCACCGGGTCGATCAACCTGGGCCAGGGCTTCCCCGACACCGACGGCCCCGAGGAGGTCAGGGAGGCCGCCGTACGGGCGCTGCGCGACGGGCGCGGCAACCAGTACCCGCCGGGCCCCGGCGTCCCCGAGCTGCGCACCGCGATCGCCGCGCACCAGCAGCGCCGGTACGGGCTGTCGTACGACCCCGACACCGAGGTGCTGGTGACGGCGGGCGCCACCGAGGCCATCGCGGCCGCGCTGCTCGCGCTGCTGGAGCCGGGCGACGAGGTGGTGGCCCTGGAGCCGTACTACGACTCCTACGCGGCGAGCATCGCGCTGGCGGGCGGGCGCCGGGTGCCGGTGACCCTGCGCCCGCACGAGGGCGGCTTCCGGCTGGACCTGGACGAGCTGCGCGCCGCCGTCACCGGCAGGACCCGGCTGCTGCTGATCAACACCCCGCACAACCCCACCGGAACCGTCCTCACCCGCACCGAGCTGGCCGCCATCGCCGAGCTCGCGGTGGAACGGGACCTGCTGGTGGTGACGGACGAGGTCTACGAGCACCTGGTGTTCGACGACGCCGAGCACCTCCCCCTGGCGGGCTTTCCGGGGATGCGCGAGCGCACGGTGACCATCGGCTCGGCCGGCAAGACATTCTCCTTCACCGGCTGGAAGGTCGGCTGGGTGACGGCCGCGCCCGCCCTGGTCAGCGCGGTCCGCACGGCCAAGCAGTTCCTCACCTACGTCGCCTCGGGCCCCTTCCAGTACGCGGTGGCCGAGGCCCTCGCCCTGCCCGAGTCCTACTACGACGACGTCCGGCGCTCGATGCGGGAGCGCCGGGACATCCTGTCGGCCGGGCTCGCGGCGGCCGGCTTCGGGGTGTTCCGGCCGGCGGGCACCTACTTCGTCACCACCGACATCCGCCCCCTCGGCGAGAAGGACGGCTTCGCCTTCTGCCGCGCCCTGCCCGAACGCGCCGGTGTGGTGGCCATCCCCAACGCGGTCTTCTACGACGACCGCGAGGCGGGCGCGCCCTTCGTGCGGTTCGCGTTCTGCAAGCGCGCGGACGTGCTGCGCGAGGCGGCGGAGCGGTTGCGGGCCATGTGAGGGACGGTTCGCCGCCGGTTGGCCGTGCCCTGCTCGCATCCGGGGCCCGGCCCTTGCAAGGTGCGGAGGTGTGACCCACGCCAGCACCGTTCTCGCTCCGCCCGTCACCACGCCCGAACCCGCGCCCGGCGAACGCGCCCGCGCCTGTCTGCTGCGGGCGAGCGGCGTCGCCGTAGGACTGTTCCTCGGCGCGCGGCTCGCCGGCACCGCCGTCCTCGCCCTGCTCGCCGAGGCCGCGGGCCGGCCGGTCCTGGCCCTGCTGGGCCGCTCCTGGGACTCGGTCTGGTACCTGGGCATCGCGGCGCACGGGTACGGCCACGCCCTGGGCCGGCACGGCTACAGCGATCTGGCGTTCTTCCCGCTGTACCCGGCGCTGGTGCGGGCGGTGGGCGAGGTGAGCACGCTCGGCGGGGGCGCGGCCGGGCTGCTGGTGTCCTGGTCGGCGGCGCTGGTGGCGGCGGCGGGCCTGTACGCGGTGGGGACGCTGCTGTACGGGCGGCCGGTGGGGATCGCGCTGGTGCTGCTGTGGGGGCTGCTGCCGCACTCGGTGGTGCTGTCGATGGCGTACACCGAGCCGGTGCTCGCCGCGTGCGCCGCCTGGTCGCTGTACGCGGTGCTGACCGGGCGCTGGCTGTGGGCGGGGTCCCTGGCGGCGCTCGCGGGGCTGGCCCGCCCGAACGGGTTCGCGGTGGCCGCCGCCGTGCTGGCCGCGGCCGGCCGCGAGGCGTGGCGGCGGCGCGGCCGGGTTTCCCACAGGCTGTGGACGGGCGCGGCGCTGGCCCCGCTGGGCTGGACCGGGTTCCTGCTGTGGGTGGGCCACCGCCGGGGCGATCTGCTGGGCGGCTACTTCGCCGTGCAGGCGCGCTGGGGCTCGCGGTTCGACCTCGGGCGCGGCTCGCTGCGCTTCGTACGCGCCCTGCTGCTGCACGGCGGCCGGGTGGTGTACCCGATGGCGCTGCTGCTGGTGGCCATGGGCGTGGTGCTGTTCGCGCTGCTGCTGCTCGACCGGCCGCCGCTGCCGCTGCTGGTCTACAGCGGGGTGCTGCTGCTGGTCGTGCTCGGCGGCTCGGGCATCTTCGAGTCCAAGCCGCGCTTCCTGCTGCCGGCCTTCCCGCTGCTGCTGCCGCCGGCCCGCGCGCTGGTGCGCACGGCGCGAGCCCGGCCCTGGCACGCGGCCGTGGTGGTCGCGGCCCTGGCCGGGCTGTCGTACCTCTACGGCGCGTACCTGCTGGTGCTGGGGCGCGCGCCGCTGTAGGGGTCCGGGCCGGTCACTCGCCGGAGCCGGCCTCGCCGTCCTCCGGCTTTGCCGGGCCGTCCACCTCCTGCTCCAGGCCCAGCTGCTCCACCAGCCACTTGTCGAACTCGATCGCGGCGCGCACCCAGCTGACCGTGGAGGAGACGAAGTGGTTCAGGTCGACGCCGGTGCCGATCAGCATCTGGGCCTCGCCGATGAGGCGGACCGTGCCGTCGTCGTGGGTGTGCGTGTAGACCTTGGGCCACAGGGTGCGGCGGTTCCAGTCGTCGACCGACTCGAGGAGCTGGGCCTTGTCCTCGATCTGGTGCGGCCGGTCGTAGAAGGTCCGCACCGAGAAGACCGCGTGCTCGTCCTCCCCGCGGAACATGAAGTAGGTGCGGAACTGCTCCCAGGGGGCCGCGAGGTCGCCTTCCTCGTCGACGACGTACTTCAGCTCCATCTGCTCCAGGAGCTGCTTGACGAGGTCCTGGTCCGGGAGGACGGGGCCGCCCGGTCCCTGGGGCTGCGGCTCGGGCTGGCCCCCGAAGTTCGGAATCGAGGACGGGTCGATGCTCACCGTGTTTTTCCCTTCGTACGGATCCCGCCATCCTCCCCCATGCGGGGAGGGGGGTGGCAAGCCCGAGCGGCCGTAACACACCGATCTTTCAGAACGGGCCGGCTCGGGCAGGGGCCCTGATCGAGGGCGGCGATCCGGTCCGCCTCCAGGGCACCCCCCCTGCTACAGCGTCTTCCCCGTCGCCGGGCCCACCAGCAGGCCCTCGCCGGCGCGGTCGACGCGGACCGTGTCGCCGTCCTTGATCTCGCCGGAGAGGATCTCGCGGGCGAGCCGGTCGCCGATGGCGGTCTGCACCAGGCGGCGCAGCGGCCGGGCGCCGTACGCCGGGTCCATGCCCTCCTCCGCGAGCCAGGCCAGCGCGCGGGGCGTGACGTCCAGGGTGAGCCGGCGCTCGGCGAGCCGCCTGCCGAGCCGCTGGATCTGGAGCCCCGCGATCCGCTCCAGCTCGGGCTTGGTCAGCGCGGAGAACACCACCAGGTCGTCCAGGCGGTTGAGGAACTCCGGCTTGAAGGACGCCCGTACGACCTCCAGCACCTGCTCCCTCTTCTCCTCCTCGCTCCTGAGCGGGTCGACCAGGAACTGGCTGCCCAGGTTGGAGGTGAGCACCAGGATGGTGTTGCGGAAGTCGACGGTGCGGCCCTGGCCGTCCGTCAGGCGGCCGTCGTCGAGCACCTGGAGCAGGATGTCGAAGACCTCCGGGTGGGCCTTCTCCACCTCGTCCAGGAGCACCACGCTGTACGGGCGCCTGCGCACCGCCTCGGTCAGCTGGCCGCCCTCCTCGTAGCCGACGTAGCCGGGGGGCGCGCCGACCAGCCGGGCCACGCTGTGCTTCTCGCCGTACTCCGACATGTCGATGCGGACCATGGCCCGCTCGTCGTCGAAGAGGAAGTCCGCGAGCGCCTTGGCGAGTTCGGTCTTGCCGACGCCGGTCGGGCCGAGGAAGAGGAACGACCCGGTGGGCCGGTCGGGGTCGGCGATACCGGCCCGTGAGCGCCGTACCGCGTCGCTGACCGCGCGCACCGCCTCGCCCTGCCCGATCAGCCGCTTGCCCAGCTCCTCCTCCATGCGCAGCAGTTTCTGCGTCTCGCCCTCCAGCAGCCGGCCGGCCGGGATGCCGGTCCAGGCGGCGACCACGTCGGCGATGTCGTCGGCGCCGACCTCCTCCTTGACCATGGTGTCGCCGACGGCCTCCTCCTCGGCCTCGGAGGCGGCCTCCAGCTCCTTCTCCAGCTGCGGGATCTCGCCGTAGAGGAGCTTGGCGGCCTTGTCGAAATCGCCGTCGCGCTGGGCGCGTTCGGCCTGCCCGCGCAGGTCGTCCAGCTTCTCCTTCAGCTCACCGACCCGGTTGAGGGACTGCTTCTCCTTCTCCCAGCGGGCGGTCAGTCCGCGCAACTCCTCCTCGCGGTCGGCGAGATCGCGGCGCAGCTTCTCCAGGCGGGCCAGCGAGGCCGGGTCGGTCTCCTTGCCGATCGCCAGCTCCTCCATCTTCAACCGGTCGACGGCGCGCTGGAGTTCGTCGATCTCGACCGGCGAGGAGTCGATCTCCATGCGCAGCCGGGAGGCCGCCTCGTCCACCAGGTCGATGGCCTTGTCCGGCAGGAAGCGGGAGGTGATGTAGCGGTCGGACAGGGTGGCCGCGGCGACCAGCGCGCTGTCCGCGATCTGCACCTTGTGGTGGGCCTCGTAGCGGCCCTTGAGACCGCGCAGGATCGCGATGGTGTCCTCGACCGTGGGCTCGGCCACCAGCACCTGCTGGAAGCGGCGCTCCAGGGCGGGGTCCTTCTCGATCCGCTCCCGGTACTCGTCCAGCGTGGTGGCGCCGACCATGCGCAGCTCACCGCGGGCGAGCATGGGCTTGAGCATGTTGCCCGCGTCCATGGCGGAGTCGCCGCCCGCGCCCGCGCCGACGACCGTGTGCAGCTCGTCGATGAAGGTGATGATCTGCCCGTCGGAGTCCTTGATCTCGGCGAGGACGGCCTTGAGGCGTTCCTCGAACTCGCCGCGGTACTTGGCACCGGCGACCATCGCGCCGAGGTCCAGCGCGACCAGCCGCTTGTCCTTCAGCGACTCGGGCACGTCGCCCTTGACGATCCGCTGGGCGAGCCCCTCCACGACGGCGGTCTTGCCGACGCCCGGCTCGCCGATGAGGACCGGGTTGTTCTTCGTACGGCGGCTCAGCACCTGCACGACCCGCCGGATCTCCTGGTCCCGCCCGATGACCGGGTCGAGCCGGCCCTCGCGGGCGGCAGCGGTGAAGTCGGTGCCGAACTTCTCCAGGGCCTTGTACTGGCCCTCCGGGTCGGCGGTGGTCACGCGGCGTCCTCCCCTGGCCTTCTTGAAGGCCTCCAGCAGCTTCTTCGCCTCGGCGCCCTGCCGCCTCAGCAGCTCACCGGCGGCCCCGCCCTTGGCGGCGATCCCGATGAGTAGGTGTTCGGTCGACAGGTACTCGTCGCCGAGGTCCTTCGCCCGCTCGCCCGCGTCCGCGATCACGGCCAGCAGATCGCGGTTGGGCTGCGGGGGCGCGACGGTGGAGCCGGTCACGCTCGGCAGCGCGGCCAGGAGCTTCTCCGCGCCCGCCCGCACGGCGGCCTGGTCGGCCTCCACGGCGGCGAGCAGGTCGGCGATGTTCGCGCTCGCCCGTCCGGGGCCCTCGCCCTCCAGCAGTGCCAGCAGCAGATGCGCGGGGGTGAGGTCCGGGTGTCCCTCGGTCACGGCCCGGTTGCTGGCCGCGTTGATCGCGTCCCGGCTCTTGTTGGTCAGCTCGGCGTCCACGTGTGCCTTCTCCTCCTCGACGTACCTCGGCCTGCATCCTCTGCTGACTTAACCAGCGTACATAAAGTTGAGTCTATTCCACTCAAGGCGGCTCGCGCACCGCCCTGCGGCTAGGTTTTCGGGCATGGCGAACCACTCCGTGGCTCCGGGTTCCCCGGACGACGCGTACCTCGGCTTCTGGCGCGAGCGGCATCTGTGCACCCTGACGACCATCCGCCCGGACGGCAGCCCGCACGTGGTGCCGGTCGGGGTGACGTACGACCCCGGAGCGCGCCTCGCACGGGTGATCTGCGACGGCGCCAGCGCGAAGGCGGCCCATGTCCGCGCCGCGGGAGCGGACGGCGCCCTCGCGGCCGTCTGCCAGGTCGACGGGCGCCGCTGGGCCACGCTGGAGGGCCGGGCGCGCCTGTCCGCGGACCCGGCCCGGATCCAGGAGGCGGAGCGCCGCTACGCCGAGCGCTACGGGCGCGAGCCCCGGCCGAACCCGAACCGCGTGGTGATCGAGATAGCGCTGGAGAGGGCGCTGGGGCACGGGTGAACGGGATGTGGAGGACACGTGTCTCCACGGCGGCCGTGTTCGATCGGTTTCGGCCACTGTGGCAGCGGGGTCATACCGCGACATCCCCGATATGTCGCCACGCACAACAGCGGGGGGGGGGGGGGGGGGGGGGGGGGGGGGGGGGGGGGGGGGGGGGGGGGGGGGAGGGGGGGGTGCGGAGGGGGGAAGGGTGCGAGAGAGTGGGT